>DATAVY010000091.1:0-3697 GCA_036267495.1 Edaphobacter sp. | reverse complement strand
GCATCGCGCGATCCAAACAGCGTCACGCCTTCATCGATAAGCAGTGTTACTCCGCTGCGCATCTCCAGAGGCCCCGATAGAAACGCATTGCTGCCGCTCGCGGGCTTCAGCTCCACTGCCATGCCAGGCTTGCACTTGTCCAACGCACTCTGGATGCGGGATGTATCGAGCTTTCCCTCGTCTGCCTCGGGGAGTTTGTCACTCACCGCGCGAAGTTGCGCCGGAAGCTGAACGCACGACGCCGGAATCTTCGGCTCCGTGACTTGCCGCGTATCCTGCGCCATCGCCATCCCAATTATGGATAACAACATCCCAGGCGCAAATCCCCAGCCGACACGCGATCCGGTGCGCACGCCGATCTTCCGTTTTTTCCTGATCACCTGGTCCGAACCTCCACTAGCTGTTGAGTCAAACTAGCACAAGCAGCGGACTGAGGTCACCGAGTCACGGAATGTGACTTCTGTTCCTATCCTCACTGTCGAGATCTCCCTCATTCGCAAAAATATTGGGCAGGATCAGAACCGCCAGAAACGAAAGAGCCATCAAAACCTGCAACGCAGGATGCAGAGCGTGGGACATAGAGAGTGCCTCTTCCTCGGAGTGCCGCGTACCTCTCCTCGTGTTCGTGCATCGGCAGCATCCCGTTTCAAATCGCCAATCGAGAACAATTTTTTTGATCTACCTTCACTTCGGGAATTTTTTTGCGCGCCCTCACCCAAAAGTTGTACCCGGAACGCGAAGAAGCCACCCGGCAACAGGGTGGCTTCTTCTTTAGGGAGAATAGTTCCAACGGAGGCAAAGCCATCAGAACTTTCTGGCGAAATACTAAGTTTGGCAAAATACCGTGTCAAGGCCAAAACTCGCCTCTTGTAACTCTTTGTCATGCAAGTAGTTACGTGGGTTACTCAACGGTAAACATTCCTGATTTGATTCGCCGTCCATTCGCTTTAACTGGTCCGGCCATATGTCAAAGCGCTATTGTTTCAGGCGCTTAGGCCCGTCCATGCACAACTGACGGTGCAGAAAATCAGCTATCCCTGCTGATTAGCGCCCGGCCGGTCCGGTTGAATTCGCGCCGGACGACCGCTTAAGTCGATCCGCAGAAACTCCGGTTCAGTCGCCGCCGGTTTGCCCTGCATCACGCGAATCGCGGCACGTGCTCCGCCGAAAAACAGCGCCAGCACCACTGCCGCCAGTGCTCCCAGGCCGCAGAAGATCAGAATACTGGTCAGCAGGCTCACCGTCTTGCGCACTTCGGAGTGAAACTCGAGAGGCATCGGCTTGTTCCATGTCAACTCATTGCGTAGATGAATGTTCTCGATCATCGCCTGCGCCTCTGCCGGTCTCCATGCTCCGGTCGTCATCAGCACAAGCGGACCTTCGCGCCGCAGCTTCACGGTGCCGCCCGCGCTGCCCTGCCGGTTCATCTCCTTCTCAATCTGTCGCCCGTGGTCTCCCGCGATCTGCGGCGTGGGATACAGCAGCAGCGTCAGCGTGCCCTTGCCTTCATATTTTGCTGTCACGACCTCGGCTGCTTTGTCGAATCCGACAATCTCCGGCGGCAGCACCGCGCCCATTGCCTGATAGCCCAACGGCCCCAACGCATACTTTATCGTGTCTCTCTCCAGCCCTTTCGGCGGGAGATAGGTCGGCAAAAGAGGAGGCAGCCCCTTCGTTCCACCAACCTTCGGCAGACCAACCTGTACCGTCTTCAACAAGGCTGCCACCGATTCCGGGTAGAGCTTCAGATTCGATACCACCACCGACACGCCGCTCAACATTACATTGTCCGCTTTGTCTTTACGCAGATACGTATACGCCGCATATGCTCCAGTGGCATCGTCAAATTGATACACCGTCACAGTTCCGCTCGGAACCGTTCCGTGCGCGACAGGACTCCTTTCGGCATCCCCCCGCTCATACCGCTTAATCCCATCCTCCGCCAGAATGGGCGCATCGGGCCCGCTCCACGATGGAACGCCATTGCCTGCATCATGGTCCGGCCCTGTTCGCAACGACTCCGGTAGCAGAGGCGCCGGCGGAATTGCCAGGATCGTCTTCGCTTCCTGTGCGCGAGCCGAAACCGCTGCGCTCGCCAGCGTCACACCCAGAAGCACCCGCGACATCACCCGAACCGAAGAAGAAACACCCATACGATGGTCAGACTACACCAGTGCAATAACGTAAGCCTAGAGGTCCCCAGCCGGCATTCGCCCTACCCGGGAGTCCGAATTTTTTTCCGGAGCATCTCGACGGCTTTCTCCAATCTCTTCAATCGCGTCTCTTCTTTCTTTCCCTCTGTGATCCAACGGCAGTATTCCTTGCGATGGGTAAAGCTTAGCCCTTCAAAAAACGAAAGCAGCCCCTCCTGCTTCATCCGCTCTTCGAAGGCTGTGGGTACCTCGACCCTTCTTGGTGCGTCATCCCTCCATACTTCAACGTCAACCGTATCGCCCGGTCCTTTGTCGATTTGCTCGCGTATCGCCTTCAATACGCCCAACATATGCTTGGGCCTACCATGCGCAATGAGCGACCCCGTATACGGAACGCCGTTGAATGTCGCTTTCACCGGAATGTTGCCTCGGGTAGCAAACTCTTCCTCGACATCGTATGGGAAAAGCACGTAGGCTCCGCCACCATCAGATGCTTCAATCTTCGCCGTGAATCTGTAGATTTTCATAGCAGTAGATGATCGTCCGGCCATATATCGAAATTAAATTACTTCAGGTAAAGAGCCTATGCCATTACTTCGTGCTGGCGCGCTCCGTCGGCGTCCCACTCAAGCCGCCGGCGTATTTCGCGACGCCTTTATAAAGACTCTCCGCCACACGCTCCCGATACTCCGGCTCCTGCAGCTGCTTCGCATCCTTCTCGTTGGTCACAAACGAGATCTCCGCCAGGATCGATGGCATGTTCGCCCCAATCAGCACGACAAACGGAGCCTTCTTCACCCCGCGATCCTTCAAGCCCGAATTGCCCTTCTGCAGACCACCGTAAAGGCTTGTCTCCACATCGCCGGCAAACTCCCGCGACTCATCGATCTTGTCCTTCAGGGCGATCTTCTTCACCAGGTCGCTTAGCTGATGGATCGACTGATCGCTCACCGCATTCTCTCTCGCAGCCGTCTCCAGCGCATCCGGCGAGGACGTAAAGTTCAGATAATACGTCTCCACTCCGCGAGCACTTGCATCCGGCGACGAGTTCGCATGGATGGAAAGAAACAAGTCCGCCTGCGCCTTGTTCGCAATCGCGGTCCGCGTCTCCAGCGGAATAAACGTATCGTCCGATCGCGTGTAGATAATCTCCGACCCCAGCCGTTCATGCAAGAGCTGCCCCACCCGCAGCGCCACATCCAGCACCACATCCTTTTCAAGAATCCCATCCACCCCAATTGTTCCCGTGTCATGTCCACCATGTCCAGCGTCAATCACGATCCGTCCGATCTTCAATCCCAGCGCCCGCACCATGGAGGTCTCGCCATCCGCTGTCGGTATCGCCGCCCGCGCCGGACCCGCATCCGGGTCTTTCCCCGTCCTGCCCTTCTTCGTCCTCTTCGTTGCACCAGGCGTCGACGCACTCGCGGCGTTCGCAGTCAAACCCGCCTCCGCCGGATCCTTCACCACAGCCGAGATCGGCTGCGACGTTGGCTGGCTTGTCGCCTCTACTCTCCCCGGCTGCGCACTCAATGCTGCCACGT
>DATAVY010000090.1:0-12974 GCA_036267495.1 Edaphobacter sp. | reverse complement strand
TCGAGCGAGACGCGGCCGAGGGTGGTGTCGCGGATGGCGCGGGGCTGCTCGTTGATTTCCTTGAGCATGAAGTGCTTGTAGCCGGCCTTTTCGGCCTGCATGGGATCCCAGGCGATGCGCTGGGTTTTGAGGGGAAGCGGGGCGCCGTTGAAGTCGGTGAGGGTGACGCCTTCTTTGGTGAGGATGGCGACTTCGCCGTCGGCGAGGAAGTGGATGTTGCGAGTGTGGTGGAGGATGCCGGGGACGTCGGAGGCGAGGAAGAATTCTCCGTCGCCGATACCGATGACGGCGGGCGGGCCCATGCGGGCGGCGACGAGCTTGTTGGGCTCGTAGGCGGAGAGGACGCCGATGGCGAAGGCTCCGGTGATGCGCTTGACGGCGCGGCGGACGGCTTCTTCGAGGGGGATGGTGGGCTTGTTGAGTGTGAGGACGGCTTCGGCGGTGTTGGCTTCGGGTGCGTCGGAGCTTTGGGTTGAAAAGGTACGGCCGGTATGGGTAATGTTGGCACTCTCGGGGTCCTTCGACTCCGTGCTGCGCACTCCGCTCAGGATGACGCTGTTTGAGTGGTCGGGCATAGCGGCCATGTTGAGTTCGTCTTCGATGAGGTGGGCGATGATCTCGGTGTCGGTTTCGGAGACGAACTTGTGGCCCTTGGCGATGAGGGCGTTTTTGAGGGTGATGTAGTTCTCGACGATGCCATTGTGGACGACGACGAGGGTGCCGGAGCCGTCGCGGTGGGGATGGGCGTTTTCTTCGGTGGGGCGGCCGTGGGTGGCCCAGCGGGTGTGGCCGATGCCGAAGGAGCCGTCGATGGGCGAGCCGGCGATGGCGGTTTCGAGGTTGCGGAGCTTGCCGGGGGCGCGGCGGAGTTCGAGGCCATTGGGGCCTCCGGCTACGGCGATGCCGGCGGAGTCGTAGCCGCGGTATTCGAGGCGGCGCAGGCCTTCAATGATGACGGGGACGACGGATTTGGGGCCGATGTAACCGACGATTCCACACATAGATTGAGTTTAGTGGGTGGCGGCGGAATTTGTATGGGGAACGATGTGGGACTTTTGGGTTATGTGAGCGGCGTGTCCGGAAATTGCCGCGTAAAGATGCCGTCGATCTGCAGCAGGCGGCCGGTGTCCTGATCGCGGAAGGAGGGTTCGATATCCCAGAGGTCGAAGCCCTGCGCGGCGAGCTTCGTGTGCATCTGCGGCATCAGGGTTTCGCCTTCGTAGAGGGGAAGGAGCGACATTTCAAGCTGCACGGCGGCGGTGTGGGCGAGAAGCCGGGGAGCTCCGGCGAGGACGTGGGACTCGTAGCCCTGGACATCGAGTTTGAGAAAGATGGTGCGATCGAAGGCGTTGGCTGCGAGGACGTCGTCGAGCCGGCGCAGGGGAACCTTTTCCGTTTGCAGGTACGCGGAGTTGGGCGCGGCGGAGAGGTGAGCGTCGAGCATGGGCAGGATGGAGCTGGAGTAGGAGTTCCTGGCGATATGAATTTCGGTTTCGCCGCCGGTGGCTCCGAGGGCCATGCGGTCGGCGACGGTCCACAGGGGATCGGAGGCGGCGGAATGGAGAAGGGCGGCGTGGGCGGCGGCGGTGGGTTCGAAGGAGATGATTTTGCCGCGGTAGCCGGCGGCCCGGCAGTGATGGGCGAACTGGCCGGTGTTGGCGCCGACGTCGACGATGAGGTCGATATGAAGCTGAGAGAAGAGGAGCCGATGGCGAAGTTTTTGCGAGGTATAGACGCTGGTGCGGTTGGCCTGGAAGCCGACGGTTTCGAAGAGCGAGCGAAGCTTGTCTTTGAGCGATGTCTTCATGGGGTGTCAGTCTTCGGTCGCGAGAATGGGCGGAGGCGGCGAGGAGCTTTGCGCGGCCAGCAGGATGGAGAACATGGCCATGAGCCAGAGAGGGAACGAGAGGTCGAAGGTCTGGGTGTCGGTGAGGCCGCGAATGAGGGCGAAGAGGAGAAGCGTGGCGGCGAGGGTTTTCAGATGCGACGATTGCGTGCGGCGGAGCTGGCGGAAGAAGAGCCAGTAGAGCGCGATGGTGAGAAGGACTCCGGCTGCTCCGAAGGAGAAGAACTGCTGGAGGATCTCGTCGTGGGCCTGCTGGGCTTCGAATTCGCCGAAGGGAGGGACGATGAAGCGGTAGGCGTAGAATCCGTTGCCGAGAAGAGGCTTTTTGATGGCGTACTCGAAGGAGACAGCCCAGATCAGGGTCCGGCCGGTGAGGGTTTCGGGACCGGCGCTCTGGCTGTAGATGGTGAGATAGGCCTCGAGGAGACCCCAGAGCGAAGCGACAATGACGCCGGCCGCGACGCCGATCCAGATCTTCACCTTGCGGGCGAGGGTGGAATCGCGGATGAGCGCAAAACCGAAGGCGGCGACAAAGGCGATGATGGCGCTTTTGCTGAGGGTGCGGATCAGGGTCGCTCCCAGAAAGAGCGCAGACCATGTCCAGATTGCGTTTCTGCGCGCGAGGTGCGCCGCGAGCAGGGTTGCGATGCTGAACAGGAAACCGAGCGCGTTGGGGTGGAGGAAGTCTTCGTCTCCGAGGCGGAGATCCGGGGTCGCGGGAAGCGACCATGCCACGATGGCAACCAGGCATGCACCGCAGACGAAGCCTTTCATGAGGAACGCGGCGGAGTTCTGGGGAGGGCCATCGCGAAGGATGAACCAGATGGCGGCGACATCGGCGGCCCAGGCACACCAGTAACCGGCGGCGGCGGAGAGAGGCGCCGGTGTCCAGAGAAGACTGAGAGATGCGAGGGCGAGGAAGGCAGCGATCGCGCGGAGGGTGGCGGTGCGGAAGCAGGATCGGGGAACGGCGGGTTTGCTGCCTATCGTGGAGAGCGCCGCAGCGGTCAAGAGAGTGAGGCTGAGCGCGACCGAAAGGATGGACGCATTTTCGGGCTCATCCTGGAACCAGAGAACGGTGAGGCAGATGCGGAAGGCGAAGACGAAACCGATGAGCGCGGGCAGGAGCAGAAAGCCGCCCCGGTCTGTGGATGAGGTGGAGTCCGCCGGCTGCTGGATGATGTTGGTCATGGGATGCGGCTCTTCTGGGGCCGGCTGGTTTCGTGTACGAGTGAGTTTATTGCGTGTTCCTCGCGCATTGAAGGGCGGCTGGCCGATCCTTCGATCTTTTTACAACCGCGAGACAACTGCGCGACAGTTGACGGCGGCGGCGAGGTTGCAGCGGGACAAAAACGGATTTACGGAAGAATTGATCTGCGGCCTGTGAGCGCGGTGTAACGTAGGGAATAGTGGCATAGGGCGGTGCTGTGCTGTGCACATTCTCGTACTGAATAGCGGGTCTTCGTCGATCAAATTTTCCCTGTTCGACTCGGGCGGGGGTGGGCTGCGCTCGTTATTTGAGGGCGAGGTGACTGGCATTGGCGGAGCGAAGGCGGGGTTCAGGTTTCGCGATGCGAGTGGGCAGGACCTGAGCGAGGGACGCAACCAGGTGAAGGCGGAGACGCCGGAGGAGGCGATCGGGCTGGTTGTGGAGGCGGTGAGCACGGCGGGGTTGCCGAAGGTGGAGGCCGTGGGGTATCGCGTGGTACATCCGGGCGCGAAGCTGCGGGAGCATGTGCGGATCGACGATGCGGTGATGAAGGATCTGCAGGAGGCGGTGGAGTTCGCGCCGCTGCATGATCCGGCGGCGATTGCAGTGATTCGGGAGATGAGGAAGAAGTTTCCGGACGTGGGGCACTATGCGTGCTTCGATACGGTGTTTCACCAGACCATGCCGGAGGCGGCGACAACCTATGCGATTCCCCAGGAGTATCGGGAGCGCGGGGTGCGGCGGTATGGGTTCCATGGTTTGAGCTGCGAGTCGATCGTGCGGCAGTTGCGGGAGTGGGATGGATCTCCGTTTCCGCGGCGCATGGCGATTGCGCACCTGGGCAGCGGGTGCAGCGTGACGGCGCTGGTGGGGGGCCGCTCGGTGGATACGACGATGGGGCTGACGCCGGCGGGGGGCGTGGTGATGGGGACGCGGCCGGGCGATCTCGATCCGGGGCTGGTGATTTATCTGCTGCGGCAGATGGAGGGTGATCGCGCGGGTGCTCTGGAGAAGATGCTGAACCATGATGCGGGGATGGTGGCGTTGTCGGGGATGGCAAACGATATGAAGGCGGTGCGGGAGGCGGCGGCGAAGGGCGATACGAAGGCGAAGCTGGCGGTGGAGGTCTTTGCCCGGAGCGTGAAGAAGGCGGTGGGCGGGTTTATCGCGCTGATGGGCGGGGTGGATGCGGTGGTGTTTGCGGGCGGGATTGGGGAGAACGATGCGCTCTCGCGGGCGGAGATTTTGAGTGGGCTTGAGAGTCTGGGAATTTCGATCGATTCTGCATTGAATGAGGCGAAGGGCGATGCGATTCGGCGCGTGAGTGCATCTGACTCAGTAATCCAGGTGTTGGTCGTTCCGGCGAAAGAGGATTGGATGATTGCGGTGCATGTGGAGCGCATGGCGAAGACGAACGCAGATTCCCTTCGGGAATGACAACCAGAAAAGTAACGGCAAAGACGAAAGCAGATCCCCTGCGGGACAACCAGAAATACAAAGCTAAAGCAAAGGTTAGAGAGGACGGTTCTTTCCTTTACTCACCTTTTCAAGCGGAGGAGTTTTCTATGAGCAGCGCGGTGAAGGAATCGGCGAAGGGGAAGAGTCAGGGCATTCAGGCGAAGAACCAGGGCGTTCAGGCTTTGCCGGCGGATGAGTTGAGAAAGATGGATGCGTACTGGCGAGCGTGTAACTACCTCTGCGTGGGGATGCTGTATCTGCTGGAGAACCCGCTGCTGCGGGAACCGCTAAAGCCGGAGCATATCAAGAACCGGCTGCTCGGGCACTGGGGTTCGGACCCAGGGCAGACGTTCACCTGGGTGCATCTGAACCGGCTGATCAAGAAGTACGATCTCGATCTGATCTATATCTCGGGGCCTGGGCATGGGGCGCCGGCGACGCTTTCGAATTGTTATCTGGAGGGTGTGTATTCGGAGGTGTATCCGGACAAAAGTGAAGATGTCGCGGGATTGCGGAAGTTCTTCAAGCAGTTTTCCTTTCCCGGCGGGATCGGGAGCCACTGCACGCCGGAGACGCCGGGGTCGATCCATGAAGGCGGCGAGCTGGGATATAGCCTCTCGCATGGATTTGGCGCGGCGTTTGATAATCCCGACTTGATTGTTGCGGTGGTGGTGGGGGATGGCGAGGCGGAGACGGGGCCGATGGCTACGTCGTGGCACTCGAATAAATTTTTGAATCCGGTGCGCGATGGCGCGGTGCTTCCGATACTGCACCTGAACGGCTACAAGATCGCGAACCCCACGGTGCTGGCGCGCATTTCGCCGGAGGAGCTGGAGTGGATGTTCAAGGGCTACGGCTGGGAGCCGCATGTTGTCGAGGGAGACGATCCGGCGAAGATGCATCCCTTGATGGCGAAGGTGATGGAGGATTGCGTGAACGAGATTCGCGCGATTCAGAAGAAGGCGCGGAGCGCTCCGAAGGGGACGGCGCCGGAGCGGCCGCGGTGGCCGATGATTATTCTGCGGTCGCCGAAGGGGTGGACGTGTCCGAAGGAGGTGGACGGGCACAAGCTGGAGGGTTCGTGGCGGGCGCACCAGATGCCGATACTCGACCCGAAGACGAACCCCGCGCACCTGAAGCTGGTGGAGAAGTGGATGCGGAGTTACAGGCCGGAGGAGCTGTTCGATGAATCGGGGAAGTTGATTGCCGAGTTGCGGGCGATGGCTCCGGAGGGGACGCGGCGGATCAGCGGGAATCCGCATGCCAACGGCGGCGTGCTGCGCAAGCCGATGGAGCTGCCGGATTTTCGCGACTACGCGGTGAGGGTGAAGAAGCCGGGGCAGATCTCAGTCTCTTCGACAGCGACGGTGGCGGAGTTTCTGCGCGATGCGATGAAGCAGAACATGACGAACTTCCGCGTCTTCGGGCCGGATGAGACGGCATCGAACCGGCTGCAGGGAATCTATGAGGCGAGCGGGAAGACGTGGGAGGCGAAGCTGCTGCCGGAGGATGCCGATGGAGGTTTTCTGTCGCGCGATGGCCGGGTGATGGAGATGCTGAGCGAGCATACGCTCGAGGGTTGGTTCGAAGGCTATGTGCTGACCGGGCGGCATGGATTTTTTTCGACGTATGAGTCGTTCGTGCACATCATCGACTCGATGTTCAACCAGCATGCGAAGTGGCTGGAGAAGAGCAAGCTGGAGCTGCGCTGGCGGGCTCCGATCTCGTCGATCAATCTGCTGATTACTTCGCTGGTGTGGCGGCAGGATCATAACGGGTTCACCCACCAGGACCCTGGCTTTCTCGATGTGGTGACGAACAAATCGCCGGAGATCACGAGAATCTATCTGCCGCCCGATGCGAACTGCCTGCTGAGCGTGACCGACCACTGCCTGCGGAGCACGAATTATGTGAATGTGATTGTCGCGGACAAGGCGGAGCACTTGCAGTATCTGGATATGGAGGATGCGATCAAGCATTGCACCAAGGGGATCGGAATATGGGACTGGGCTAGCAACGACGCGGGTGATGAGCCGGATGTGGTGATGGCCTGCGCGGGCGATATTCCTACGGCGGAGGCTCTGGCCGCGGTGGCGATTCTGAGGGAGCGATGCCGGGATGTGAAGATACGGTTTGTGAATGTGGTGGACCTGTTCCGGTTAATGCCGGAGGAGGAGCATCCGCATGGGCTTTCGTCGCGGGAGTTCGACAGCCTGTTTACGACGAACAAGCCGGTGATCTTCAACTTTCATGCGTATGCTTCGATGATTCACAAGTTCACCTATCGGCGAACGAATCACGATAACTTTCATGTGCGCGGCTATAAGGAGAAGGGGAACATCAATACGCCGCTGGAACTGGCGATTTTGAATCAGATCGACCGATTTGACCTGGCCATCGATGTGATCGACCGGGTGCCGCGGCTGCAGGCGACGGCGGCCGAGACCAAGGAGTGGCTGAAGGGGCAGATTATCGAAAGCGTGAACTACGCGCATTCGAACGGGATCGATGCGAAGAAGATTCGCGAGTGGAAGTGGCCGCTGCAGGGCAAGGTTTAGTGCACGGAGGGCGCGGGATCTTCGCTGGAACCGGAAGGCCGGCCATCGCGTGAATCGGATGCGGCGAGCCGATGGAAGACACCTTCGACGACCCGGTTGCAGCGGACACCCATGAAAGGGAAGGCTTCCTTTGCGCCTGCTCCCATGCGTTCGAAGAGCCAGCTGCGGATCATGCCGTGGCCGCGATGCAGGCGGATCTTGACGTTATCTTCGGTGAGGTCGAGAGCGTCGGCGGTTTCGCTGGTGCTGAGTTCTTCAATGTCGCGCAGCATGATGACGGTGCGATACCGCTCGGGCAGGTCGAGGACCGCCTCCTCTAAGAGATCTCTGAGTTGCGAGCCGGATGCGCTTTGCTCCGGGTCGGGAGATTTCGAGGTTATCTGCATGGATGGTTCTCCGTCATGTTCGTTGTCGTCCAGAGACTGATTGCGGCTGCTCAGACGAAGGCGGGCCAGGGCCTCGTGTACGGCGATGCGGGTGAGCCATGCGGCGAATGGGGCGCGGCCGGCGAACTGATCGAGATGCTCGTAAGCGCGGACGTAGGCGTCCTGCATGACGTCTTCGGCCTCCGCGTCGTTGTGCAGGATGGCGCGCGCGATGCGGTAGAGACGCTGGTTGTAGCGGCGCATGATGACTTCATACAGCGCTGTCTCTCCGGCACGGACGCGGCATACAACCTCTTCGTCAGTCAGGCTCTCCGGTTTGGCTTTCTCTGGAACTACGGCTGGTCCCATAAATTGCTCATACCCAGTAGAGCATCCTGGCAAAAAAAGGTTACAAATCGTTCCCCGGGGATGGACTGATGGCGAAAGCGGGGGGTAGGATTTGTGGCGGGTTGCCTGCAGGGTATCTTTTCTCTCTGCATTTGTAACCGATTCCCAGCCCGCCGCTCTTCTTCATGAGAGGGAAAGATGAAGACATTCGATCATCGGCTGAACGACAGTTGGTGGGCCTTGAGGATCGCCCTTGGGGTGATGCCAATCGTCGCGGGAGTGGATAAGTACTCCAATAAACTGACGGACTGGGGAATGTACCTGAGCCCTTATGCTACAAAGGTTATCCCGGTCAGTGTTCCCACATTCATGCATCTGGTTGGGATCGTCGAGATCGTGGCCGGAATCATTGTGCTGAGCCGGTGGACCCGAATCGGCAGTTATATCGTGATGCTTTGGTTGATCGCAATTGCGGCCAATTTACTGACCACCGGAATGTTTTACGACCTTGCGGTGCGCGACCTTGAGATTGCGGTTGGCGCGTTTGCGCTGTCGCAGCTTACCGTCGTCCGTGAAGAAAGCACCGTGGCAGCAAAAGAGAGCGGTCCCGGCGTCAACTCCCAGCTTGCCAATACCGTGTAGTTCAACTTTTTTTCTCAACAACGAAACGGAGAATAACGATGAAAATGCTTGCAACCCTCCTCGCGGTCGGCCTGATGGCTACCCCCGCGTTTGCCGCTAACCAGACCTTCAGCGACGTCTCGGTCGTCGATGTAGCCTGCTCACAGAAGGCGGCCGCCAATGCGGATGCTCACACACGCGAGTGCGCTTTGACCTGTCAGAAGAGCGGGTTCGGCATTGTGACTTCGGACAAGAAGTTCCTGAAGTTCGACGCCGACGGCAATGCGAAGGTCCTCGCCGAGCTGAAGGGTTCCGACAAGGCCGATCATCTGCGGGTCAACGTGACCGGCGATGTTCAGGGCGACACCATTAAGGTGAAGTCAGTCAAACTTCTGTAAAGTAAGCTGCCGATATGCCGGGGCGAGGACATCGCCCCGGCGTGCAGGCCAGGTGTGCCCCCCTCGGCCACAGATGCGGTCGGCAGCGTCTTCCGCACAAAAAATCACAGCGTAAATTCCTGGCTATAGCTAAATGCTTAGCGCGTCGGAGGCTGCGGCTTCTCGGCGCGCACCACCATGCTCTTCCACAGCCAGGGAATTCGCCCTGCGCCCGTGAACTGGATATCGGCAAATCCGGTTTCGGTCAGAATCTCGCGCATCGTTCTGTGCGACCAAAACTTAATGTGTCCGTGATCCCAGAGCGCGGTAAAGTGCCTGTCGGGTTTTCCTGTCGCAGCCAGCAACAGGTTTTTGAGATACCTATGGACATCTTACCGGCAGCCGTTCAGCATTGATAAGAGATTCCGCCCCATGTATGAAATGGCAACCCGGCACAATTGCAGCTATGGCAGGTTCGATGCAACGTGCCAGTATAGAAGATGCAAACGGAAGAGGGCTTCGCCGGGGAATGGTTTCGCATCGAGAGGAAGAGCAACGATCCGGCAGCGCCTCCGCGTCAAGTGTGCTGATCGCGCATATGCCCGGACTGGATCTGCTTCGAGGCGTGGCGATCCTCGCCGTCATCTTCTTTCATGGTCTTTACTTTGCGTCGCCGAACTTCCCGTGGCATAACCGGCTGGCGGCGGCCTTGTTTCACCTTACGGGTAACGGGTGGATTGGGGTCAATCTCTTCTTCACGCTTTCGGGATTTCTCATCACGGGAAATCTGATCGATTCGCAGGCAAAGCCGAACTACTACACGCGTTTTTACCTGCGGCGCGCCCTTCGCATCCTTCCTGCTTATTTTCTGGTTCTCCTTATCCTCGGCCTTACGCGCACTGCGTCGCCGGATTATCTTCTGGTCTGCGTCATCTTTCTGGCGAACTGGCCGAAGCTCCTGTTGCACGGCTCATTCATTGCGTACCCGGTGTTCTGGTCGCTGGCGGTCGAGGAGCAGTTTTACGCGGTCTGGCCGTGGCTCTATCGCAAGTTCCGCAACCGCGGCCTACTGGCATTTTGTGTCGCGATCATCGTGTTGTGTCCCGTCCTACGCGGGGTCGCCATCTCGCGCATCCACAGAGATATCTTCAGCAAGACATTCATGGTGGGGGACAATCTTGCCGTCGGAGCAGTCGTCGCGCTTGTCTGCCGATGGTCGCGGTTGAGTCTGCGAGCGCTGGTCTGGGTTGGAACGGCTGTTCTATGCGTTTCAGGCGCGGTGATACTGATCCTGACGAATACGGGCCACACCTTGCGGGGTGACGCACTTGGGGCAAGCGCCGGATACTCATCGCTGGAATGGCTCACCGGCGGGTTACTCATCCTGATGCTCTATGCCTACCGGAACCGGCCGCTTCAGCCGGCCTTGAGGATCCTTGTCTTTTTCGCGGAGATAAGCTACGGACTCTATCTCGTCGACATGCTATGCGGGATACTGTACGACGGTTTTTTCGGCGATCGCTATCTGACGGATGTGCGCGCTCTGCTAACCCGATTTATCATCGTGAACGCAATCGCGGTGCTTTTGGCCACCCTGTCCAGGCGATACTTTGAAGATCCCATCATGCGCCTCAGGAGGAAAATTCCCGCGGCTAACTGAGTTTCAACAGGGAAGGGCTCTCCGATTAAAGTTTGAAGGCGCCTCACTTGACCCGCGTTCCGGCGGTTCGAGGTGGATGGCCCTCTACGGTATCAACCGGCCATGCAGTGCGAACTTCCATACACCCCAGCCCAACGCTGCAAGCGACACCAGCATCATGCCAATGCCTATCCATCGCATTCCTGTCCTGGATTCGCCGGCCATTCGATTGCGGCGCACGTTTTCAGCAAACTCGGACCAGTCCTCGACAACCTCCGCTCCGCCGGCGCCGCTCTCCCGCAGGCTTGCCTCGAAGCGCTCGATCCATGGAGCCTCATCCAGCCCAAGCGCCGCCAGATAACTGCGAACGATACCTTTTCGAAACACTCCGCCGGGCAGCGAGTGATAATCTCCTGCCTCCAGCGCGACGAAATGGCGCGACGAGACTTTCGTCTCCTCGCAGATCGTCTCAATCGAGACCTGGCGCCGTTCCCGCTCCCATCGCAGCTCGTCGCAGAATCGTTCCATTCGCTCCGTTCCGTCCATGCTCGCGCGGACAGACCACCCGCCCCGCCGTGCGCCGAGCTAGCGCGGAGATGCGCCGGTAGGCCGATGATCGAAGACCAATTAGTCGAAGAATAGACCGTACTATTTCGCGAAGTCAAAGCCCGTTTTCTCTTTCGCGAACCTATCTACCCGATTGGAACCAAAATAGTTAGGCCCTCGTTCGATGGGTGCAAATTCCATTTTGGATTCTTACGTTCGTCTACGCGGCGATCCGGATACAGGCAGCCGGAAGGCGGGCTGCGGAGCCGTTTTAAACCTCATCCGCGCCACTGCCCGAAAGGCGGATTTCTTTGACGCCGCCGCCTCGCAATCGCTATCATCGTGCTCAATACGCTAAGCCGAGATACTCCGTCTTTCGACAGCAGCCGCAATTCAATGTCGGCGCCTGCGGGTCGCAAGCCTCCGGAAGTCGAACCAGTCCCTGCTTGAGAAAGAGACCGAGTGCGCCTCCCTTTTCCCGAACATGTTCCCTTCGTCCCGGTTTTCTTTCTGGCGATCCTGCTGTGCGGCGTCCAGCTCATGCAGGGAACCGACCCCACTTTTTCTCTTGGCTGTTTTTCCTTTCTCCTTCTGGCTACGGCGGCGTTCAATGTCGGGGGTGGATTTACCCGTCCTTCCGGTGGCTATGTCTTTTTTTATTCCATGTTGACCGTCATTATCGGCATCCTCTTCAAGGCGGTCCTCGGCGAACCGGCCGATTCAAATCTGCAAAACCCAATCCTGACCATCAAGGTCTTCGTCGCCGGCATCACCATGATGCTTCTGGCGGTTTTCCTGAGCACGAAGTTGAAGACGAAACACGCCCTGCTGGGAAAGATGGTCACCGATTCAAACATGCAGACCGCGACCGTCGGCTGCATGATCACCGGAATCGCGCTCAATGTCATCAGCGCTGTCGTGCCCGGTGGCGGCAACGGTTCTGTGCTGAGCGCCATCAACCAGATCAACCGGTTCTTTCCCATGGCGATCATCCTCGGGGTGATCCATACCATTCGCCGCAGCGGGGGGACCCGCAGCACGAATCTGCCCGTCCTGGTCTCTGGCGGTTTCCTGTTTTTCGGCGGCATCATCGGCTACTCCAAGGAAGGAATCATCACTCCGTTTCTCTGCTGGACGATTGCCGCCGCCTCCCAGCGTTATCGGATGTCGCGCTCGCAGATATGCGGCGGACTGGCGCTGCTGTTCTTCATCTTTCAATACCTCGTGCCGTATGCGCAGTATGGAAGGGCCTTCCGGGGAGGCACGTACCTCGACAACATTGAAACATCCTTCACCCTGCTCACAGAGCTCGGATATGTTCGACAGCAGTACCTAATCGATTCGTCCTACATCGATGAAAACAGGATCGGCGGTTATTACGATCACCCCGAAGGTTTCTTCGACAGGCTTGAGGAACTCAGCATCGACGATGCGCTCATCGAACATACCCGTCAATTCGGCACCTTCGGTTATTTCCCGATCATTGCGAGTTTTGAAAATCTTGTCCCTCATATTTTCTGGCCGGACAAGCCCTCCCTCCTCTATGGAAATGTCTATGCCCACGAGATAGGGATTCTCGGCGACGAGGACACTACGACCGGCATCTCCTTTTCACCCACCGCCGAGGCGTATCACCTCGGGGAATGGAGGGGAATCTTTCTGCTTGCGCCTGCTCTGTGGCTTGCGCTGTTCACCGTCTTCGATTCGCTCTGCGGAGACGTCCGCCTCTCTCCGTGGGGCTTGCTCGCCATCGTCACCTTCGGCCACATGGCGCCTGAAGGCGGCGTCTCCGAGATTGCCTATGCGCTGGCCTACGTCGTCTTCGGCATCGTCTTCGCCGCGGTGATGGGAGCGTATCTGATGCCTATCCTCGGCACCTTATTTGTCGGTCCCGAAGGAATTACGATTCGCCGCGGCGCGCCGATTCGCAGCATTCCCAACCGGCTGCGGCCGCCGGTATCCTCGGAAACCTGACCCGCGGCGCTCCGCCGACCGGACCATTACCC
>DATAVY010000089.1:0-4369 GCA_036267495.1 Edaphobacter sp. | reverse complement strand
GGTAAGGACCTGGGATGTTTTATTCCGCATCAGGCGAACAAGCGGATTATTCTTTCGACGGCGGAGCGGCTGGGGATGCCGGAGGAGTCGGTGATCATCAATATCGATCGGTATGGGAATACGACTGCGGCGACGATTCCGTTGGCCATGCAGACGGCGATTGATGATAAGCGGCTGAAGAAGGGCGATCTTGTGCTGCTGGCGAGCGTGGGGGCGGGATTTACGGTTGGGGCAACTTTGTTGCGGTGGGAGTTTTGAAAGGCAGGGAATAGGGAGTGGGGAATAGGGAGTAGGAAACGAAGACGCTGGAGAGACGAGCTTTTGGCTCGTCTCTTCTTTTTCTATTTTTGGGGAACTGAGTGGAATTCGTTTGCGTAGTATCTGCCAGATATATATCTTGGAGCTATGAAAAGGGATGGGAAAAGCGAGGGGAAAAGTGAGGGGGGTACGACGCCGAACGCTTTGCTGGGGCTTCTAAGTATGGGGCCGATGTCGGGGTATGACATTCGACAGCTTATCCCGAAGTCGATTGGGTACTTCTGGAGCGAGAGCTATGGGCAGATTTATCCGGGATTGAAGCGGCTGACGGCAGCCGGATTGGCGACGAAGAAGACCGAGCGCAAGAAGGGAAGTCCGGACCGGCATGTGTATTCGCTGACCGCAGAGGGCCGTGAGCAATTGCGGAGATGGTTGGCGTTGCCGGTGGCAGAGGAGGTAGCCAGGAACGAGTTGCTGTTGAAGCTGTTCTTTGGAGCGCAGGTGACTCCGAATGTCAGCCGTGAGCATGTGCGGGCTTATATCGAATCGCACCAAAAAAAAATTCAGGTGTACGCTGCGATTGCGAAGAGGCTGCGGAAGGAAAAGGCGAATGACCCGCAGCTGCCGTTCTGTTTAATAACGTTGAATATGGGGCGGCATCGCAGTGCGGCGATGGTGAAGTGGTGCCGGGAGACGCTTGCGGAGCTGGAGGGAATGGAACGAAGGCAAAAAGGAGGCAGGTAATGCATGTCGTGGATCCGTTGTGGATGAAGGTGTTGCTTGGGGTGCATATTTCAGCTGGCTTCTCGGCGTTTCTGCTGGCGCCTGTGGCGCTGATGACCGCGAAGGGCGGCAAGCAGCATCGACGCTGGGGAATGGTGTATCTGTGGTCGATGGGCGTGGTGGCGGCGACAGCGCTGCCGATGGCGCTTTACCGGCCGGTTCTGTTTCTTGCGCTGGTGGCGGTGTTCAGCTTTTATGCGTGCTTTTCGGCGTGGCGCGTGCTGTCGCTGAAGGACCTGACGAAGGGCGGTCGTGCGAAGCCGATCGACTGGGCGGCAGCGGGGATTACCTTCGCGACAAGCGCTTGCCTGGCGGGTTTTGCCGTGTTCAAGCCGGCGGTGGTGCAGCATATGGGGGTCGTTGGGATTGTGTTTGGAGTGATCGGGATGTCACTTGCGTTGCGACAGATGAGGAGTTTTGTGTCGAAGCCGACAGAGAAGATGTTCTGGTGGTACACGCATCTGGGAAACATGATTGGGAGCTACATTGCGGCGTGGTCGGCGTTTTCGGTGACGACATTGAGCCGGTTTCTTGGAAACGAGTGGTATGTGTGGTTGTGGCCGACGATGATTGGCGTGCCGGCGATTGCATTGACGACGGCATACTACAGGCGGAAGTTTGCACCGCGAGTCAAGGCTGCGGCGTAAGCTAGGCGGTGGGGTTGGGGCGGTCGACGAGGGAGGCGGAGTGTGAGCCTACGGTGCGGGAGGTTTTATAGAGCTTCCGGAAGGCGATGGCACAACTGATCGCGATGCCGACCCAGAGGACGATGAGGATCGGCGTGGCGTATTTGGCGGACAGACTGTTCCAGAGGTGGAGGATGCTTCTTCCATAGTGGATGCCGAGCCATGCCGCAATGATGTGGCGGAGCGTCCGGCTGATGGTGAAGGCGATCATGAATTTCTTTCGCGACATGTTGAGCGCGCCGGCGGCAAGGACGAAGGGGCTGAGCGGCATGGGCGGGGGAAGGATCGCGGGCAGGGCGACGGAGAGGATGGCGTGGCTTTGCATCCACTCGCAGACGCGCTTGAAGATGCGCGCGGGGACGTGTTTTTCGAGGAAGGCCATGCCGCCGCGCTGACCGACCTGGTGACTGAGGTATCCGCCGAGCGCAGATCCGAGGCTGGCGAGCAGGACGAGCAGGATGACATTCTGGCGGCGAGCGGCCATGACGATGATCATGATGTCGGTGATGCCGGGCAGGGGCAGAGGGACGAAGGAGCTGTCGACGATGGAGACCAGGAAGACGCCGAAGATGCCGAAGCTGAAGAGGAGATGCAGAAACGGGTTGCGGCCGCGGCGATGAACGGGCGCGGCCTGGAGGATGGCCGCTGAGAGGACCTTCGCCGTGTTGGTGGCAGCCGCGAAGAACTTCATACCTGAGTATGACGTGAATTGGAGGGTTGAAGTCGCAGGATGTTGCGGATTGATGGATTGGTTTGGCTGGATGAAGGCGTAACAGTGATCACAAGGTTAAAGGCGGATAAAAGGGATAGATGATGAAGAGCTGGTGGATGGCTGGTTTATTCTGCCTTATCTCTTTTGAATCGCTTTATTCTTTTTATTCTTTTATCTGCGTTACGCCTTGTCTCTTATGCTCGTGTTTTAGAGAAAACGGAGGCGGGGGAGAGGGGGGAGAATGTCGACTTCCGCGGCGTATTGGCGGAAGAGCTCGATGGCGCGGATGCAGTCGGTGTTGAGGACGTAGTGGATATTGTGGGAGAGATAGTGGCGGATGGTGGCGGGCGGGACGGCGATGCGGGGCGTCCATTGGTGGACGAGGTTTTCGATATTGAGGAGACCGTGATTGCGGGAGGCTTCGAGGTCTTCGGTGAGTTGGGCGGCGGTCAGGCTGGAAGGGGTGCTGGATTGAGAAAGCGCTTCGGGGCGCACGGCCCAGACGGCTGCGACCCATGGCAGGCTGGTGCGGATGCGCCACTCGCGGGCGAGATCGAACCATTGGCAGGGGCCTACGATTTTTTCGATGGCGTCCCGGGATTCGAGCGCGAGAAGGGCGGGATCGCCGATGAGGATGGCGGCGTCGGCTTGTTGCAGCATGGCGATGGGGTCGGCTGCGGCGGGAAGGAAGGCGGGGTTGGTGTGGAGGAATTTGCGGAAGAGGATCTCGGCGTAGGCGAGCGAGCTGCGGGAGGCGGTGTCGGCGGCGATGGTTTTTATTGTGCTGAGGGTGTGGGGGGATTTCGCGTTCCCGGATTTTACGATGAGCTGGATGGAGCGGACCTCGTCGAGCGAGGCGATGGTGCAGCCGGGGACGATGGCGAGCGAGGGCGTGAGCGACGCGATGGGGATGAGGCCCAGGTCGGCGCGGCCGGCGAGGATCTGGTCGGCACAGAGCGACGGCTGGGTGTAGTGGAGGGAGTAGCGCTGAGCTAATTCGGCGGCGAGGGGTGGATGTTCGAAGTCCCACATGAGGGGCGCGGGGTTGAGGAAGTTGATGGCTGCGACGCGGAGCATTCGAGGTGTAATCCAGGGACTAGTCTAGTGGATGTTGGATGAGGCGTGCGATGCAGAGGGCTGTGGTGAGTTTTTATCAGGATGAGGAGGGGCATTGGGTGGCGCGGCTGGAGTGCGGGCATGGGCAGCATGTGCGGCATGATCCGCCATGGATGGTGCGGGAGTGGGTGACGACGGACGAGGGACGGGCTGCGCGAGTGGGGATGCTGATGGAGTGTAAGAAGTGCGAGGAGGCAAAGGTTTGATCGCGGGATTTTTCCGAGGGGCGCGCGATGATGCCCGATCACGTATTCGCGGCGATGCGTGACCGATTTCGTTGCAGGGTGCCCAGATCTATCTGGGGTTCGCTTTGTCTTTTTCTTTTTTGTCCTGGTCGGCCTGAAGCTGGAGGACGCGGAGAGTTTCGCGGAGATGCTCGCGTGCGGTCTCGTCCCCTTCGCTTTGCAAGGTGTTCTGGAGCGCGGGGATGGCATCGGTAGCGCGCAGGACGCGGAGGGCGTCGGCGGCCGTGATGCGGACGGTGGGATCGATATCGTTGAGTGCCTGGATGGCGATCTTCGCGGCTCCCTCAGACTGGCCGCGGTAGTTGACGGCGGCGGTGATGGCGAGAACGCGGGCATTGGCGTCCTGATCGATGCGGGCGATCTCGCGAACGGCGGGAAAGCAGTCGGAGAGCTGTTTGTTGGAGATGTAACGTGCGGCGTCGAGACGGGCGGTGGAGGGTTGGTTGACGTCTCTGCAGATGGTTTTGAGTTGCTCGATGGCGAGGTTGGAGCCGAGCCATGTGGCTGCTCCTGCGATGTTGACCTGGACCTGCGGATCGCGCTCGTCCTGGAAGGCGGTGATCATGTAT
>DATAVY010000088.1:0-3323 GCA_036267495.1 Edaphobacter sp. | reverse complement strand
AGCCTCGGCTGTCATGCCCGCGATCTGTTTGTGCGCGGCGGAAGCTTCCACGTAGCTTTCCAGTTCCTCGTCGAGTTCACGGTCGACGCGCTGCTTTTGGAAGAGAGATTTCAGACCAACCGTCAGTTTGGTTATCCAATTCACGATGTTCCTCCTGGCAGCCACTGCCTGAAGTCTGGAATCACGCTTCAAGAATGCGGGAGATGGCAAGGATCTGGCGCTGCCATTGTTCAGTTTCCGCGGTAAGAGCCTTACGGCCGTTGGCGGTCAGAAGGTAGTACTTGGCGCGGCGATTGTTTTCTGTAGCCCTCCACTCGGATTTCACGCGGCCTGCGCGCTCCATCCGGCTGAGCGCGGGAAGCAATGAACCGGGATTGACGCGAAATACGCCGTTGCTAATCTGCTCAATACGCAAAGCGACGCCATAGCCGTGCATGGGCTCAAGAGCCAGAGTCTTCAGGATGAGCATCTCCAGTGTTCCCTGAATCAAGTCGCTCGATTTTGAGATGTGCTGTCCCGCCTCGTCTGCAGTGGTTGGCATGGGCCTCTCCTCTTGACAATCTAGAGGTTACAATTGTTCCATTAGACTGTCAAGAGGAGCGACGGGGATATTGTGGCTGGTGCGATATGCTTGCTCGCCGCCGATCAACCCTCTGACGTTACCAGCGCAGGAGCTGAACGCGCTCGTCCAGACCATCTCGTTTGATGACAAATCGCCATAACCGGCCAATCGCTTCCCATTTTCATTCAGGTGGTCTGGAGTTTTCTTATTTCAGCCAGGATCTTGATGAGGCGGACGGAGAGCCTGAGGAGACGATTGCGAACATCGCCGTCTGAGAGAGAGCGGCGGAACATCTCCATGACGTGTTGAACGGCGACTAAGGATTCGATCAGACCGTTGAGATCTGCACGGACTAGTCAGAATGGAGTGACCGGTCCAATGCGCTGACCGTGGGTTAGGCTGTGATTCTGGAAAGAAGCACAGTTCAGAGCCACAAGCGGAGAGGAGCCGGTCATGAAGGAAAAGGTACGATTTTTGGGCTTGGATGTCCATGCCGAGACGATAGCCGTCGCGATTGCCGAAGGGGATGGTGAGGTACGCAGCCTGGGAACGATTGCCAACCGCGGTGAGTCGATCGGCAAGATGGTGAAGAAACTGGGGCCGGTTGAGCATCTGAGGGCCTGCTATGAGGCTGGTCCAACGGGGTACGTTCTCTACTGGCAGTTGGCGAAACTAGGCATCCAGTGCGAGGTGATTGCGCCGACGCTGGCGCCGATGAAGGCCGGCGACCGGGTGAAGACGGACCGGCGGGATGCGGAGCGGTTGGCGCGCAGCTATCGATCCGGCGATCTGACGTCGGTGTGGGTTCCCGATGAGGGCTCTGAGGCGCTGCGCGATCTGGTGCGGGCTCGGGAAGCAGCCAAGCAGGACCAGTTGCGGGCACGTCACAGGTTAAGCAAGTTTCTGTTGCGCTCGGGCCAGCGGCCGGCAGCCGGGATAAAGGCATGGACGCTGGGATATATGGCGTGGGTGCGGCAGTTGCGCTTTAAGCAGGTGGCGCAGGAATCGACGCGGCTGGATTACTTGCACGAAGTCGAGCACATGGCGGAGCGGGTCAAGCGGTTGGAGCAGGCCATCACGGAGGCGGTCAAGCTGGCTTCTCCTGCGCTGCAGGAAGTGGTCTGCGGGTTACAAGCGTTGCGTGGTGTGGCGCAGATCTCGGCAGTGACGATCGCGGCCGAGTTAGGCAATATCTCTCGCTTCAATACGCCACGGCAGTTGATGGGCTACAGCGGAGCAGTCCCCAGCGAGGACTCCAGCGGCCAGCGGAGGCGGCGTGGCAGCATCACCAAGACGGGCAACGCGCATCTGAGACGAATCGCCGTCGAAGCGGCCTGGAGTTATCGGTTACGGCCAGGCGTCGGGCCGGCGTTACGCAAGCGACAAGAGGGCGTGGCGGAGGAGATCAAAGAGATCGCCTGGAAAGCGCAGCACCGATTGCACACGCGTTATATGAGGCTGGCGGCGGCAGGCAAGGATCAGAGAAAGATCATCACCGCCGTGGGACGCGAACTACTGGGCTTCATCTGGGCAATCGGGGTCAAGGCGGAGACGGCAGCCAAGCCGCGAATGGCGGCCTGAGGAAGAACAAAAACAAAGGCAAAAGCGAAAACTTTCCAAAGAATGAAAAAGCAAAAAAACAACCAATGAACAGCATCGCCCAATTCGAGGACAGAGCCAGCAGCAGGCGGAGCAAGCACGAAGGAGAATCCTCGACCGCTCTATGCGACAGGCTCAGCCGGACTCGCGACACTAGTCAGAGGCAGCTCCCGACGGATCACGATTATGCGGTTTCGACCCGCGAATATCAGACTGATCAATCGTCGCTCAAACCTGCCCCGACTGCTGCTCGCCCTGTCCTCGGAAAACGGCAAAGACAACAACAACGACAAAAACAACCCCACGGATGAGCAGGAGTTGACAGGGTCACTCCATATCAGTGCGGTAGGTGTTTTCGGTTGCGGCGCCAGATGTCTGGGCTTGGAACGAGCCAACTTGAACTCGCGCTCGAGATCGGTGAGGGCGACATCGACGTAACGCATGGTCATACCTGGATCGACGTGACCGAGTAATTTCATCAGGAAGGGGAAGCTGACGCCGGAGCGAAGCATCTCCGTGGCGTAGGTATGCCGGAACTGATGAGGGACGATAGCTGTGGGAAGTCCGAGCGAGTGGCAGACCTGATGCAGATAGTCGCGGAGTTGAACAACGATGGCTACTTTACTTCCAGGGCGCGCCAGCAGCCGTCCATCGGGAGGCAGAGGGTCGAGAGAACGGAAGAAGCGCAGGCGGTGTACAAGATCACGGCCGAAGGCATCGATGGGGACCATGCGCTCGGTCTTGAGTTTGCCCAGGGGAACGTGAATCGCCCATTGTTCAGGCCCGGTGCAGCGCAGACAGTCATAGGAGAGATCGACGCACTCGCCGATGCGCATGCCGGTCGAGCGGAGCAGGAGGAAGACATTTCCGCCGAGATCGTTGCGGCGCATGAACTCCTGCTGGAGGGTTTGATCGTGCTCTGGGGTGAGCGGTCGTGGCAGTGTGTGAGGTGAGCGCGGGATATCCTCGCGCAGCAGCAGGTGGGCCAGTTCAGCGAGATGGCTGGTGCGAGCCAGTTCGTGGAAGATGGTGCGCAGCGCGAAGAGCCGTCCGATGCAGGTTGTCGTGGCCAGAGGCGGATTCTGAGCGCGCAGGTGCGCCATCCATCCGAGGATATGAGGATCGCGGCGCAGTTGTTCGAAACGAGTAATCTTCGGGTATT
>DATAVY010000087.1:0-15387 GCA_036267495.1 Edaphobacter sp. | reverse complement strand
TTGATAATTTTTAAGTTTAAAAAGTTTTGCTGTTGTCAAACGGGTTCAGGAGAAGCGTAGTTCAATCTGCGGAATCTCAGGATGAAGCGCGAACCGTCCCTTCGCGGATTGCGAAATAATCTCGAACGGACCGCATATTTTCTCTTCCGCAAAAAGTCAAACAACGCCCAATTGCCTGAGCAGGAACGCATAGTCGAATGCGATCTCCTTCAGATAGTCGTATCGGCCTGAAGCGCCACCATGCCCTGCATCCATGTTGATATGGAGCAGCAGCGGCGTGTCATTCTTCTTCAGCGTCCGCAATTTTGCTACGTACTTCGCCGGCTCCCAGTACATCACCTGCGAATCATGGAGACTCGTCTTCACCAGCATCGCCGGATAGTCGCTCGCCTTCAGATTGTCGTAGGGTGAGTAGGATCGCATATACGCAAAGGCCTTCGCTTCATTCGGATTGCCCCATTCCTCATACTCGGCCACGGTCAGGGGCAGGGAAGCATCGAGCATCGTATTCATTACATCGACGAACGGCACATGCGACAATACCGCGCGGAACAGATCCGGTCTCTCATTCACCACCGCGCCCATCAGCAGTCCGCCCGCGCTTCCACCCTCGATCGCTACCCGATCCTTCGCTCCGTACGCCTTCGCCACAAGCTGTTCCACCGCTGCGATGAAGTCGGTGAACGTGTTCCGTTTCACCATCATCTTTCCAGCATCGTGCCACGAATCGCCCATCTCTCCACCACCTCGGATGTGCGCGTACGCGACCACGACCCCGCGGTCCAGCAGCGACAGCCTCGACGAGCTAAACCCGATGGGAAGAGGGTATCCATAGGACCCATATCCATAGACATACAGCGGATTGCTGGAGTCGCGCTTGAAGAGATCCCGACGGTAGACCACCGATACCGGTACTGTCGCTCCGTCCGATGCTTCCGCCCAAACCCGCTCCGATCCATAAAGCGCCGCGTCGAATCCTCCGGGCACCTCCTGCTGTTTCAACAGCGTTGAAGTCTCCGTCCTGACGTCGTACTCATATACCGAAGCCGGCGACACCAGCGACTGATAGGCGTACAAAAAAATATCAGTATCAAACTCCGGGTTCGCATACGCTCCCGCCGAATACACCGGCTCGGGAAACGCAATCTCTCTTGGCCTCGCCAGCTTTCCATCGGCATCAAACGGTATAACCGCAAGCGTGGACAGTCCCAGCTTCCTATGCGAGCTGAAGCAAAACGTGGCGAATAATTCAAAGTCTTCCAGCGGTGCGTCCTTATCCATCGGAATCAGCTCTGTCCAGAACTCACGGCCCGGTCTCCCCAAAGGCGCAGTCACCACTCTGAAATTTTTCCCAACATCGTTCGTGCGGATGTAGAACAATCCCTGGCGATGGTCCACCACGTATTCCTGTTCCTCCATTCGCGGTGCAATTATTTTGAACTCTCCCTCGGGAGTATGTGCCGGAAGAAACCGCCATTCGCTTGTCGTGTGGCTGCCCGACTCGATCAGAAGATAGTTGCAGTCTCGCGTCTTATCCACACCGAGATTGAAACGCTCATCCTTCTCCTCGTAGACGAGGACATCCTTGGCTGCTGCATCCCCAAGCCGGTGTCGAAAGAGATGATCGTGCCGCTTCGTAACTTCATCCTCGGTGGTGTAAAAGAGTGTCGTCGAGTCCGCCGCCCAGACGATCGAGCCGACCCGCGCGGCCGTATCGGGCAGATCGGAACCGCTCTTCAGATCGCGAACATGCAGGGTGTACTGGCGAAAGCCGGTGTTGTCCGTCGAATAAGCCAGTTTGACTCCATCGGGACTCACGGTCATCGTTCCTACCGCCATGAACGGCTCACCCTCGGCGAGCTTGTTCACATCCAGCAGAATCTCTTCGGGCTGCGATTCGTCGAACTTCCTGCCACCGGCGAATCTTCGGCAGTAGATCGGATACTGGAGGCCCTCCTGGGTTCGGGTGTAATAAAACCACCCCCGATCGCGATAGGGAACAGATTGATCAGTCTCCTTGATGTGAGACAGCATCTCCGCGTAAAGCTTCGCCTGCAGCGGCCCGGTAGGAGCCATCATCGCCTGCGTATAGGCGTTCTCCGCCTCGAGATACGCCACCACCTCCGGCGAGGATTTGTCCCTCATCCAGCGATAGTTATCCTCGAGCGTCGTCCCGTGCAGCGTTGTAGGCGTCGATTCCTGGCGGGCCTCGGGCGGCCTGACGATGGTGCTCTGGGTCATTTAATGGGCTCCAACTGAAAGAATACAGTGTCGGACGGGAGCCGGAAGGCAACCATACCCTCTCCCGCCACACCAAAATGGTGATATGACCACAGCGAGGGGCAATTTGCTACACTGGCCCGCTAAGAGGAGTCGCCCATGAAACACCGTCACATAGGTGTAGTTCTCTTTGCCACGGTCAGTATTTTCCCGGTTCTGCTTCTCGCCCAGTTCGACCCTACCGCAATCCCTGCGTCTCAAACCCAGCCGAACCGCCCCCAACAGCAGGCTCCTTCCACCACTTCGATGCAGGACAGCGGCCCAAATTCAGGAGACGTCGGCCAGGTTATGGAAGACAAGATGTTTCTTCGCAGGGCCGCGGAAGGCGGAATTGCCGAAGTAAAGCTCGGGCAGCTTGCCGCTCAGAAGGGGAGTACCGACGACGTGAAGGCCTTCGGACAGAAGATGGTCGATGACCATACCCGGCTCAACAACGAAATGGCCCAGGTCGCCGATTCCCTGGGAGTGATGCTGCCGAAGTCGATGAACAAGGAAGATCAGGCCGAGTATGACAAGCTCAACGGATTATCCGGCAACGATTTCGATATGGAGTACCTGACCTTCATGGTGAAGGACCACCACAAAGATCTTCATGAGTTCCGCATGGAGGCGGCCAGTCATGCAGACCCAACCTTGCGCGATGAGGTCATTAAAGCGGAAGGCCTGATTCACGACCACACCGTCATGGTGGACAGGCTGGCGCGCGCGAAGGGTATTCCAATACCGGCCCACGGCGGCCATAGGCCAACTTCCGCTCCCGCTCCTTCTCTGTAAGACCTTCTCCGCTCGTCAACCGGGCCCAGCCGCCCGTCCTGCGTGTTGCTTGTAAGTCCACTGATTATTTCGACATCGATCTCCGGTTCGCGGAACATTGTCAATAGCTCCAGCGTAGAATGACCATCGATGACCTACCTTTCGCGTTGGCTGGCAGTCGTCCTCCTGATCTTCGCCCCATCGGTCATCCTTACAGCCGAGTCGGTGAACACGCTGCCGGCGCCGACCGGTTACGTCAGCGACTTTGCCGGCGTCCTGTCTCCCGCGACCAAGAGCAGCGTTGAAAACCTTTGCACTCAGGTCGATCGCCAGGCCCACGCCCAGATTGCCGTCGTTACCATCAAGACCCTCGACAACGATCAGTCCATCGAAGAGTTCGCCACCGCGCTCGAAGACAAGTGGAAGGTAGGACCGAAGGGAACCGATCGCGGCGTCCTGATGATCGTGGTCATGAACCCGAGGAAGTATCGCATCGAGGTTGGCTATGGCCTCGAGGGCATCCTCAACGACGCAAAGGTAGGCGACATCGGGCGAACCATGGTGCCCGCGCTCAGCCGCGGCGACTATAACACCGCGGTCCCGCTCGGCGTTCAGCAGATCGCCCAGGTTATCGCCGCCGACGCGGGAGTCACCCTGAACCTCGCTCAGCCGGTTCATCAATATCATCGCGAACAGGCGCCCGCTTCGATCAGCCTTACGGAGATCGTTCTCGGCGGCGGCGCGATCCTGTTGATCCTCTTCTTTCTGGTCAAGACCGGCAACACCGGCCTCATCTTCTTTCTTCTCGGCAATCTGATGGGAGGCGGATTTGGCGGCAGACGAGGGGGTGGCGGTGGTGGTGGTGGCGACGATGGCGGTGGCGGCTTCGGAGGCTTCGGAGGCGGCAGCTCCGGCGGCGGCGGCGCCAGTGGAGACTATTGAGGATTCGCCATGTGAGAGACGTTGCTGCAAAGAAGGGCAGAGGAGTTCGGCCAAAGTGATAAAGTAGCAGCCGAACAGGCCGGCCACAGACAATATCGAAATTCAAACGAAGGGAAATCGAGAAAACATGAAACCTCTATGGATCGTGCTTGGGGTAGTCGCCCTTATCATTGTCGTTCTCCTTTTTATCGGCGGCAGCTACATCGGCGCCAAGAACACGCTGGTGCAGAAGAACGAGGCGGTCAATCAGACATTTTCACAGGTCAACATCCAGCAGCAACGCCGTCTCGACCTCATCCCAAACCTCGTTGCATCGGTAAAGGGCTACGTTGCCGAAGAGTCGACGATCCTGACCAATATCGCCAATGCCCGCGCCGGCGTCCTTGCCGCAGGCAGCGATCACGCCAGCAGCATCAATGCCAACTCCAAGCTCGATGTCGCGCTTGGCCCGTTCTTTCGGCTGCAGGAGCAGTATCCCGACCTGAAAGGAAACCAGCAGTTTATTCGCTTGACCGATGAGCTCGCCGGGACGGAGAATCGTATCGCTGTCGAACGGCAGCGCTATAACAAGACGCTTCAGGATTACAACACCTACCTGCAGCAGTTCCCGAACAGCATCTGGGCCAACATGGCAGGATTTCATTATCGCGACGAGTACTTCAAGGGCAATCCCGAAAACGGTGTGGCGCCGAAGGTCGACTTCTCGAAGTAGGCGAAGCGAACTGACCTGGCCCAATAAAAAAGCCGTCGCAATCAGCGGCGGCTTTTTTATGGCTTAGCGGCTCCCGGACGTCTTACTTCGTGAACGAAGAGATTGCGGTAGCCTCATCATCCTTGACGTCGAACACCGTGTAAAGTTTTGTGATCTGCAGCAGGTCGTGGACCTTCTTGGTCAGGTTCAGCAGCTTCAATTCGCCGCCGCTGTTCTTGACCGTAGTGAAAGCGCTCACCAGTTCGCCGATGCCCGAGCTGTCGATGTAGCTGATGTCGCCCAGGTTCAGCAGAATCTTGTTTGAACCCTTCGCCAGCACGTCCCGTACCGCATCGCGAATCGTTACGCTACCTTCGCCAAGGGTGATACGGCCGCTGAGATCCAGAATGGTAACGCCGTCTACCTGGCGGGTGTGTACTTTCATGCTCATGTGATTATCTTCTCCTTAGGTCCCCGGCGCTTCAGGTTCCCCGGTTCCTTAGGTTCCAGGTTGCGCCGGTGTTCTGTGTTTGATCAAGGTCAGTTCTGTGCCCGGATGTAGCTGCCGAAAGTTTACCTCATCCATGAAGGCCTTGATGAGAAAGATACCGCGGCCTGACCCGCGCAGGATATTTTCCGGAGCCAGCGGGTCCGGAACCTTGTCCGGATCGAGCCCGGGGCCCTGGTCCGCAATCCGGATGATCAGCGAGTCCGATGTCGTCTCGAACGAGGCCGTAATGTGCTTGCTGGTGTCATAGGAGTTGCCATGCAGCACCGCGTTCACCGCCGCTTCGCGGACGGCCATGGCGATATGCGGAATTGTATCTTCGTCGAACCCGGCCCGTTGCGCTACTTGCTCGGCTGTCAGCTCAATCTTATTAACGCTGTCCAGAGACGAATCTAGGGTAAAACTGACACGGCTTGTTGTTGAATCGGCCAAAGATGTCCTTGTCGTACCTGTACGCCGGTCGTCAGCCCGAGGAGATCGCTCCCGGATTACGGCTGTGATGGCAGTGTGCTTGTGGATTTCTCGAAAGTCAAGGTTGAGGAACGATCTTTTCCTATCCTCCCTCCTTTCCGTCCGCAGGGAACGATACCCGCTCCGGCGGCTCCCACGAAGGAAAGTTGGGCTAACATGCCGGGTAGTAGGTAAAGTGGGTAGAGCGCGGCCCCCGGATCGATGACCAAACACGCCAATCACAGGACGACGAGCATCTCCACCCTCATGGGGTCGCCGGTGGTCGATGCCCAGGGGAGCACCTTCGGTCATGTGCGCGAGTTTGCCGTGGCGCCCTCGGTCGATGCCGCTCACGTCCACGGCATCGTTCTCAAGCTCACCTCGGCGAAACATGGAGAGCGCCCCTCGCTCATTCCCATTACCCAGCTCCAACTCACTCCCACCGGCGCCCTGCAGCTCCGTGAAACGGCCCGCCCCGCGCCTTTGCCCGACGACGAAAGCTACCTTCTCCTGGAGCGCGATCTGCTCGACCAGCAGATCATCGACATTCACGGCCACAAGGTCGTTCGCGTCAACGATGTCGACATGGTCTGGGAGAACTGCGAACCGGACGGGCCGGATCTCTCCCTTCGCATCGCCGAAGTAGAGGTGGGTATGCGCGGAGCCGTTCGCCGCCTTCTCAAAGGCCTGCCCAAAGAGCCGGTCAACAGCATCGCCAGCCGCTTCGGCGCCAGTGTCATCCCCTGGGACTTCGTCGACCTCATCGGCCGAGATCCCGCTCGCCGCGTCCGCCTCAAGATCGAGCAGGACCGTCTCTCCCAGATGCATCCCTCCGATATCGCCGATATCCTCGAAGAACTCGCCCCCGCCGAGCGCCAGGCGCTCTTCATCTCGCTCGATGAAGAGGTCGCCGCCGAGGCTCTCGAAGAGGTCAAGCCGAAGATGCAGCAGTCCCTCATCGAAGCGCTCGATTCCGAGCAGATCGCCGGCATCGTCGAAGAGATGGATCCCGGCGCGGCCGCGGACCTGCTCTCCGAACTAACCGAGGAACGCTCCGACGCCATCCTCGAAGAGATGGACCCCGAGGAGCGCCAGGAGGTCGAAGACCTTCTCGAATTCTCCGGAAACTCCGCCGCCGGCCGCATGACCACAGAGTACTTCGCTATGCCTGCCGCTGCCGTAGTCGAGCAGGCAATCGAGGCGTTACGCGACTTCGAGGGAGATATCGAAACCATTACCGACATCTATCTGCTCGACGACGAGAAGCACATCGTCGGGCTCATCCCCCTGGTGCAGCTTCTGCTTGCCAGGCCCGACGCGCAGCTCGCCGCACTGCCGCACGGTCATATCGTCACCTGCAACGTCGACGCGAACGGCCGCAAGGTGGCCGAGCTCTTCGACAAGTACAATCTGCGCTCCCTGCCTGTAGTCGATCGCGACGGACGCTTCGTTGGAGTTGTTCATGCCGAACAGGTCATTGCCCTGCTGCGTGCCAATCGCTGACAATACAAATCGGAAAGCCTGCCAACCGTTTCGGGTTGCAGCACAGGCAAAAGGGAAACGCCGTACTCCATGAAGATTCTGTACGCCTCCGGTCTCTCGCTTAACGAGTCTTCGCTTTATCGGCTGTGGGCACTGGAGCGTCTTGGCCATCAGGTCATCCCCTTCAATACCTTCGACTATCTCCCCAGAAACCCTCTCATCGGTAAAGTCACGCACCGCCTCTCAGCCGGCCCGTCGGTCAATCGTCTCAATCGCGACCTGCTTCGCATCGCGGAAGCCGAAAAGCCCGAACTCTTCTGGGCGGATAAACTTCTTTCCCTGCGCTCCCCAACTCTCGACCGCCTGCGCGCCATGAACATCGCCACGGTCAGCTACATGATCGACAATCCCTTCGGCACCCGCCGCGATCCAGGCTGGCGCCTCTACATGAAGAACATTCCGCACTACGACCTCCACGTCGTCCAGCGCGACAAGAACATCCTCGACTACACCTCGCGCGGCGCTCGCGACGTTATCAAGATCCAGACCGCCTACGAGCCCACGCTGCACTTTCCGCCGCCCTCTGGCTGGTCCGACGCTGACCGCAACCGCCAGGTCTCGTTCATCGGCACCCCCTACGATGAGCGCGGCAAAACTCTCAGCCGCCTCTGGCGCGAAGGAATTCCCATCGTCGTCTCCGGCAGTCCGCCGCACTGGGCGCGCGCCATGGACCCCGACGCCTACAAAGCCACCTTTCGCACGGGAGAGATCTTCCGCACCGACTATCGCGAGGCCATCTGGCGTTCGCGCATCAATCTCAGCTTCCTCACCCACTCCAATAAGGATGAGTTCGTCCACAAGAGCTTCGAGATCGCCGGCTGCGGAGGATTTCTTCTCGCCGAGCGCTCCGAGGGCCATCTCCAGCGCTTCAAAGAAGACGAAGAAGCTGTCTTTTTTTCCACCTTCGAAGAGCTCGTCTTAAAGATCCGCCGCTATCTGCCCGATGAAGCAGCCAGACAGCGTATCGCCGCCGCCGGCAACCTCCGTGCGACTCGCGACGGCTACCACAACGACAGGCAGGTGGGACTTATCATCGAGCGAATCCAGTCCATCAGAAACAAGCCGAGTAGAATAAATTCCATCCTCCGACCGCCGGGAGGACCATAACCGATCATTGCCGCAAGACAAGGTACACCGTCACGAAGTGACCGCGCGCCGCGCAGGCGGCCCGTCCGGCAGGACAAAGGTTCTTCCAACCCAAAGTGATTCACGACCTCCTCCACGACATTCCGCCCGCAAACCTCACCGCAGATGTCTGCATCGCCGGCGCCGGAGCTGCCGGCATTACGCTCGCTGTCGAGTTCGCCCGCAAGGGCAAGACAGTCCTCCTCCTTGAAGGAGGCGGAGCACGTCGCGAGGACTCCTCGCAAGCCATGTATGACAGCGAGATCGCCGGCCTCCCCCATCGCGGAATCCACACCGGCCGCATTCGCGTCAAAGGTGGAACCACCGTCCGCTGGGGCGGCCAGATTCTCGAGCTCGATGCCCTCGACTTCACCACGCGCCCGGGCATTCCCGGCAGCGGATGGCCGTTCCCGAAGACCGAACTCACCTCGTTCTACGAGCGCGCCCTCGCACTCGAAGGACTCGCCAGAGTCGAGCGCCGCGATGAAGCAGTCTGGCGCGATCACAATCTGCCCTTCACGCAGTTTCCCGACCTCGAAGCCTATCTCTCCCGCTGGTGTCCCGAGCCCAACTTCGGCCGCCTCCATCACAAGGCGCTCACGACTCATCCCAAAATCCAGCTCTGGCTCCACGCCAGCGCCGTCGAACTCCTCACCGACGGTGAAACCGCCATTGGCCTCCGCTGCCGCACTCTCACGGGCATCGAAACCATCTTCCGTGCCCATCACTACATCTTCGCCCTGGGCGGCATGGAGAGCTCCCGCTTCTTCCTCCAACCGCGCCCCGGCGGTCTGCCGTGGAACCGCTCCGGTCTTCTCGGCCGGCATTTTCAGGATCACATCGACTGCAACGCCGCGCGCGTCATTCCGCACGATCTCGCCCGCTTCCACGACACCTTCGATCCCATCTTCTCGCGCGGCTTCAAATATCTTCCCAAACTCCGTCTTCCGCCCCACCTTCAATCCCAGCTCGGCACCCTCGGCGTCGGTTCCACCATGGGTTTCGAAGACACCGGCAAAGCCCGCATGCAGGCTAAACACACCATCCGCAATCTCATGCGTGGCCGTTTCGGCGAGGTCACCGGCGGCAATCTCAGCCACACTGCGAAACACGTCCCCATGCTCTTCCGTCAGGCCTGGCGATATTACATCCAGCGCCGCGCCTACGCTCCGCCTGCCGTCCGTATTTTTCTGCGCGTTCACTGCGAGCAGGAGCCGACCTCCCACAGCAACGTCACGCTCACCAGCCGGCGCGACCCGCTCGGTCTCTTCCGTATCCGCCTCAACTGGCAGATCTCCGAAAGGGAACTGGAGACGATCCGCCAGTACGTTCTCGTCGCCCAAGGTTCCCTGGCCGCTGTCGCCAGCATTATTCCTGACGAAGACCTGATGTCCGGCAGCCCAGACTTCCTCACCCGATGCGACGACAGCAACCACCACATGGGAGGCATGCGCATGTCCACATCCGACGCGACCGGCGTCGTCGACCCCAACCTCCGCCTCTATGGGCTGAGCAATACTTACATCTGCTCGAGCGCGGTCTTCCCCTGCTCTGGCTTCTCCAACCCCACCCACACTCTCCTCGCCCTCGCCGTCCGCCTCTCCGACCACCTGAGTTAGTCTCCAACCGTGTCGTTGCTCTTGCCGTTCTGGCTGTCCTCCCGAGGGGAGATCTGCTGTTTGCTTTCAAAAATCCACCAGCCCTTCCCCAAAGTAAACTCGAACCCAGTCATGCAAACTATCCTTCTGGCCGACACAAACCGCTCCACCACCCGCCTCGGCTTCGGATGCGGAAACCTCATGGGCGCACTGGGCCGCCGTGACTCCTTGAAGCTCCTTGAGAGCGCCTACGATGCCGGTATCCGCCACTTCGATGTCGCTCCCATGTACGGCTACGGCGAAGCCGAAAGCTGCGTAGGCGAATTCCTTCAACACCATCGCGGCCAGATCACCATCACTACAAAATACGGTATCTCACCGCCAAAAAAGTCTGCCATCATCACTCTCGGCCGTCAGATCGCCGGCCCCATCGTAAAAAAAATCCCCGGCATCAAACGAACTCTCGCGCGGGCCGCCAACTCTGTCACACGCAACAACGCCCGCCCCGCATTCACCGCCGCAGAGGCCAAAGAATCCCTCACCCGCAGCCTCGCCGCCCTCCGCACCGATCACATCGACCTTTTGCTGCTCCACGAGGCCACCGTCGCCGACTTGCAAGACGAGAGCCTCCTTCAACTCCTCGAATCCGAAGTCCAGCAGGGAACCATCGGCAGTTTCGGCATCGGCAGCAGCTCCGAAAAAATCCCCGCTCTCCTCGCCGAGCGCCCGGCCTACTGCCGCACCCTGCAGTACGAATGGTCCATCCTCGACCCTCTCATCCGATCTCCCGAGCACTTCCGCATTCACCACCGCGCCCTCACCGACAACTTCCGCGCCGTCCACTCCTCTCTCTTCAAAAACAAATCCCTCTGCAAACAATGGTCCGTCTTAACCAACACGGACCTCAGCCGTCCCGAATCTCTCGCCAACCTCATGCTCAAAGCAGCCCTGGTGATGAACCCGGCCAGCATCATCCTCTTCTCCTCCAAAAATCCGCAGCACATCCAGGCAAATATCCAGACCGCCACCAACCCTGCCCTCGAATCCCCGGCCCGCCAACTCTACAATCTCGTCCAGGCAGAGCGCGGTCAGTTGCTGAATCAAACAACCTAGCCTAGAGGGATAGTCCCTATCGCGAAAGATGAGTTAGCCTGATACAGGCGAGCCGAGACGTTCTCCATACCAGCAAAAGGAAACACGCAAATGACCTCCTGGCGCATTTGGAGAACCCGGCTCATCCTCATCTTCGCCTGCCTCGGCCCGGGCTTCATCACTGCGAATGTCGACAACGACGCCGGCGGCATCCTCACCTACTCGCAGGCAGGAGCGCAGTTCGGCTACACCCTCCTCTGGACGATGATCCCCATCACCATCGCCCTCATCGTCGTGCAGGAGATGTGCGCCCGCATGGGCGTCGTTACCGGCAAAGGTCTCAGCGATCTCATCCGCGAAGAGTTCGGCCTCCGACTCACCTTCGTCATCATGATCCTGCTCGTCGCCGTCAACTTCACCAACGTCGTCACAGAGTTCTCCGGCATCGCCGGCAGCATGCAGCTCTTTCACGTCAGTAAAAATATCAGCGTTCCCATCTGCGCCCTCATCGTCTGGGCCCTCGTCGTCAAGGGCGACTACAAGAGCGTCGAAAAAATCTTCCTCATCGCCAGCGTCTTCTACATCGCCTACATCATCGCCGGAGTGCTTAGCCGTCCGGACTGGCATCTCGCCATCGTCGAGACCGTAAAACTCCCTCCGCGCAGCGTCTGGTCCGACAAGGCTTATGTCTACATGACGGTCGGCGTCATCGGCACCACCATCACCCCATGGATGCAGTTCTACCTGCAGTCTTCCATCGTCGAAAAAGGAGTCAGTGTCCGCCAGTACAAGGCCTCCCGCCTCGACGTCATCATCGGCTCCTTCTTCACCGACCTTGTCGCCTGGTTCATCGTCGTCGCCTGCGCCGCTACCCTCTACACCCACGGCATGCGCAATATTGGCGATCCGTCCGATGCCGCCCAGGCGATGAAGCCTCTCGCCGGCGACTACGCCTTCATCCTCTTCGCTGCGGGACTCTTCAACGCCTCGCTCTTCGCCGCGAGCATTCTTCCGCTCTCCACCGCCTATACCGTCTGCGAGGGCCTCGGCTTTGAAAGCGGTCTCGATAAAGGCTTCCGCGAAGCCAGATTCTTTTATTGGCTTTACAGCCTGCTCCTCTTCGCCGGAGCTGCGGTAGTTCTTGTTCCAAACTTCCCTCTGGTCAAATTCAGCATCCTGTCCCAGGTCCTCAACGGCATTCTCCTGCCACTCGTTCTCGTCTTCATGCTGAAGCTCATCAACAAACACGAGCTCATGGGCAAATACACCAACAGCCGTTTGTTCAACATCATCGCCTGGACCACAGCGATCATCGTCACCGGACTGTCCCTTGTCCTGGTCTGGAACAACCTGCACGGCTAAAACTCGACCGCGGATTAACGCGGATTAATACGGATAAAGGCGAGAACGGATTTAAAAAAATAGAAACGAAGCGCTAGGCTCTGTGCCGTTCGCCTTTCGCTCTTTTATCCGTCTAAATCCGCGTTAATCCGCGGTCGAGCTCCTACAACAACTTCCCCTCCGACAGATCCCGAATCAGCCCCAGGTCCGCCGCAAGAAAATCATACCCAGGCAGCTCCGTCAGCGGAGTCCACCGCACATCATTAAATATCCTGTTCTCGAGCGCCCCATCGAACTCCCGCACCACAAAAAACTGAAGGTCGATAGCTCCCCCATTCCTGTACTTGTGCCGGATCCTCGCCACTCGCCGCCCAATCACCGCATTGATGCCCAGCTCCTCATTCAATTCGCGCGCCAGCGCATCTTCGGCGCTCTCACCGGCCTCGATCTTGCCCCCGGGAAACTCCCACTTCAAACTCATCGGCTGGTTCGCCTTGCGTTGGCAGATCAACACCTCGATTCCCGGCCCACCATCACCGGCACTCCCACGCAGAATCAATGCCGCAACCACAAGCCGCAGCGGCTTCTGCACCATCACCGGCGCGTGTTCCGAGAGCTTGCGAATGGGTTCTCTCATCTGCCTGTAGATTAGACGACGTTCACTCCCAAAAGCCCCTCTAAAACCCCACATTTGCTTTACTTAGGCTCAACCGACACCGGATAGTAAACCGGCCAGCCTTCCTGCGCGCTCCGCTCCACCAGCCCCGCCGTCGGATTCACCGGGAATGCTCGCCGCGCAATCCCGAGCATCGCCGCATCATGCACGGAGTTGCCGAATACCGCATCCGGAGCCGTCACCCCAACCCGCCCCAGCGCCGCCACCTTGCCCTCATCCGTTGGCACATCCAGCACAACGTCGGTCACCACACCGTCTCTTACTTCCACGCGCGCCGCCAACACCCGCTCCGCCGAAATCCCAAACCGCCGCACACCCTCTTCAATCACCCAGTTATTCGTCGAGCTCACCGCCCAGATTTCAACGCCCCTGCCGAGAAGCTCCTCCACCAGCGCCTTCATCTCGGGAAAGATATTTCGCTCCACCTGCGCGTCGAAAAATGCCTTCGCCGCCCTGCGCATCTCCTCCTCGCGCAGCCGCTGGTACATCTGCACCATCTGCCCGCAGATCGCCGCCTCCGAAATCTCTCCCCGCAGATACCCGCGGTACCGTCCATCGATCCAGTCGGCCGCCTCGCGCGAGACCAGCCCGGTCTCCAGTGTCCAGTTCATGAACCCTGATCCGGCATCTCCCGACCACAACGTGCCGTCGCAATCGAACACCGCCACCGCAGGCGACAGAGCGCGCACCCCGTCAACAAACTCCTGCGTATTCAAACGGCTGACAGAAACAACCTTACTCACGAAGCGACTCAACCTTTCTACGCGCCACACTGACACGTCGATTTTCTACTACTATTACCCGTTTACCAATCCAGCAGTATTAATCTTACGTGTTGTTCCCCTTGCTTTCTGATTGTCACCCGAAGGGGATCTGCCGTTGCTGTTGCTGCCGCTGTTTTCTCTTGCCATTGGCTTTTCTCTTGTCCACCAACAATCCGTCATCCCGACCGAAGCCGTTCACAGTCTCATCGTGAGCGGCGCAGTGGAGGGACCCCCGCATTTCGCTTTTGCCGTTGCCGTTGCTCTTGTTGTTGCTTTTTAGTTGTCATCCTTCGCCGCAGGCGGAGGACCTGCTTTTGTTGTTGTCTTTGCCCTGTTGTTGGCTGTTCCTTTGTTTGTCATTCCTCACCCCGAACAAAGCCGAATGGGGGAGGAATCTGCTTTTGCCTTTGCCCTTGCCTTTCCTTCTGTCATCCCCGGAGAGCCTGCCCTGAGCGAAGTCGAATGGGTGATCTGCTTTTTATTTGTTGTTCTTACAATATTTTTCATCAAATTCAGCCCAAAAATCGCATGTCAAGCCCCCAAATCGCTCAAAAACCTGCCAACCAACACATAACAAGCCAAATATAGTTCTCGCGTGTGAGGACAGGAGATAAATGAGAGTGGGGGGAAACGGCGGGCGAAGGCGGGATATCGCGGGATTTGCGGGCAAATTGCAGCGTTTTGATGCAAAAAGCGACGCGAATTGAAGACCGGCGATAAATGAGAGTGACAGTGTCAAGTGCCAAAACGCGCGTCGGAAGTTATTGATTTGCCGTTCGCGAGTGTCACTTCGGTGAGTGCCGCGAGTGCCAATTCATAAGATGCACGCTCGGGATCGTCGCGATGTCCGCATAATCCTTTATTGACGCGGGTTCCAGGCCCCATTCCGGCGTGGCACTCGTAGTCTCAGTCGGCGCAACCCGAATAGACGGCTACTCCTTTCAATTGGAGGGTGATCGGACGGGCGCAGGGAGGCACCAGTGCGGGGACAATTTTGGTCACCGAAACCGTGCTTCCAGCGGCCGTAAAAACGATGGTCTGGAGGGCCGAAGTTTGCTGCACATCGAACTCTTTCAGGACGCCGGAATCGGGATCGATCGGGCCGGGCGCGCCGACGGGAAATGAGGTGTAGTAAACCAGCAGCGGAAGCACCGGATTCGAGAGGGTTGAAGTCGCCGGCGGAAGCCAGTTTATCCCGGTTCCAGTGCCGAACTGATAGATGGTTCCGAGGGGCATGGAAACGATGGTGCAACCCTCATCGCAGATCTTCACGGCGTTCGCCATTTGGACGACAGGAACGATCGCGATGGGCGGCGCGACGGGCGGTGGCGTGACGACTGGCGGAGGGACTGTGACGGGCGGCGGAGCGACCACAACCGGAGGCGGCGTGATGGCCGTGTTCGAAGGGTTCGTCGCATAACCAACGATGACTGCAGGAATCGGAGTTGATACCGCAGTAGCTCCGACCTTGCTGAACTGAGCAACAGGAGTCCAGTCCAGATTGTCCAGCTCGGCCTGGGTGAACGATGTGCCCGTTCCTGCGGGAAAATTGGTGAGAGGTGGCGTCGTCGGACAGGTGTCAGAAGACGAGCAGGTAAAGCCGTGACCCATACCGTAAAATACAT
>DATAVY010000086.1:0-18076 GCA_036267495.1 Edaphobacter sp. | reverse complement strand
CACGATTTTGGGTGTATCACCGGCAATATGGAAGTGTCGTGGAACCGAACTCCCCCAAAGTCGGCTTTCGGAAACTCAGTCATTGACCCGAACTGACCCAATATCCGACGTTGGCTGAGGTTGCAGGTTACGCTGAGCGCAACTAAATTTGTCACGAGCGTTGGAGCGAAACATGAAAAAAACTATCCCGTCGGAATCCGCCTCTGCATCCATCGATGCAAAGATCAACGAACTTGGCGACTGGCGCGGGAAGACGCTCGCGAAGGTGCGCGCAATCATCCATAAGGCAGACCCTGAGATCATCGAAGAGTGGAAGTGGATGGGGACTCCCGTCTTCTCTCACGGCGGCATCGTCTGCACGGGAGAGACATACAAAAACGTCGTCAAGCTGACCTTTGCCAAAGGAGCTGCGTTGCAGGACCCTTCCCGTCTCTTCAACTCCAGCCTCGACGGGAACGTCAGGCGCGCCATCGACATCCACGAGGGCGAAAAGATCAACGAGGCGGCCTTGAAGGATCTCATCCGCGCCGCAGTAGCGCTCAATCTCGATCTCAAGGCGGCCAAAAGCAAACCGAAGCCGAAGCCGAAGCCCCGGCCAACGAGCAGCAAGCGGTCCGGCTAGAGCAATTTCCCTGTAGGGTTGCAGGTGAGTCTCTGCCTCCCTTGACACACCCGGTATAATTAAGTCAGCCATCACACCAGTCCGGCTTCGGCCGGACTGCAACATTTAACCTGGCAGTTTTTCTGCTGAAGTCCAAACCTAAAGTCTCTACTTCGAAGACTTTGGGTACTTTTGGTAGGGAGGGGGGTGCCATGTCCGCAAGCACAAAAGAGCCTCTGCAGGACCAGCTCGACCGCATCACCCAGAGCACCCGCGCCCTCGTCCAGCCCGAGCGTCTCGCCATCTCGGAAAAGGCCACAGCCGACCTCTTCAACACCGGCATCGAAGACCGTGCCCTGAAGGTCGGAGTCCAGGCCCCAGCCTTTACCCTCGAAGATGCCCGCACCCACAAGCCCGTCAACTCCGCCGACATCCTGGCCCTCGGCCCCCTGGTCATCAACTTCTTCCGCGGCCGCTGGGACCCTTATTGCGTCACCGAGCTCGAAGCTTGGCGCGAACTCCAGCCCGAACTCCGGAGGCACAACACCCTCTTCGTCGCGATCTCCCCCCAGACCACCCGCCAGAACGGCTTTACTCTCCAGCAACACGGCATCGACTACCCCCTGCTCTCCGACCCCGGCGCCGCCGTCGCCGAAAAATTCGGCATCGCCTACACCATCCCGGCCGAGCACCACCGCTACTTCCAATCCATCCTCGTCAACATCCCGTTCAACAACGCAGGCCTCAGCTACCATAATGCCACCGAAGCCAGTTGGCGCCTCCCCCTGCCCGCCGTCTTCGTCATCGACCGCACCAACACCATCGTCTTTGCCGAAGCTCACGCCGACTTCCGCGTCCGCCCCGAACCCGCCGACGTCCTGGCCATCCTCGAGACGCTAAACTAATTTCATGATCGACGAAGCCACCTTCCGCCGCGAGTCCGACCGGGCCCTCGAGTCCCTCAAGCAATCCCTCATCGCAGCCGAGGACGACGACGGCACCTTCGAGTTCGAAGACAACAACGGCGTCATGAACATCATCTTCGAAAACGGCTCCTCCAAGTTCGTCATCACCCCCAACACCCCCATCCGCCAGGTCTGGATCTCCGCCCAGGCCACCAGCTTCAAACTCGATTGGAACGAGGCCGCCCACGCCTTCACCCTCACCAAGACCGGCGAAGATCTCAAAATCCTCACCCAACGCCTCCTCCGCGAACATCTCAGCGACCCCACCATCACGCTGCCCTGATCTGCGTCTCCGTGCTAAAACAGAGCATGCCCAAACATCTTCCTCTGGCTGTCCTTGTTTTCTCCGCCTTCGCATCGGCACAAACCATCTCCAGCAAAACCGCGAGCATGAAGCACATCGACGGTTACCTCCCGCTCGACTGGGACGCGAAAGCCGGCAAGCTCTACCTCGAGATCCCCCGCCTCGACGCAGCCGGCAACAGCCCAGACATCCTCTACACCCACTCCCTCCCCTACGGCACCGGCTCCAACGATCTAGGCCTCGACCGCGGCCAGATCTCTCAAGGCCAACTTGTCCGCTTCGAACGCACCGGTCCAAAGGTTCTGCTCCTCGAACCCAACCAGCAGTTCCGTTCCAGCTCCACCGATCCCGCCGAAAGACTCGCCGTCCGCCAGTCATTCCCGGAGTCCGTCCTCTACGGCTTCAAGGTAGAAGCCGAAGACGCTAACGGCACGGTCCTGGTCGACGCCACCGACTTCTTCCTCCGCGACGCTCACGATGTCGCGGGCATTCTCGCCCGCACCCAGCAAGGAACCTACAAACTAGACCCAACCCGCTCCACTATCGCCCTCGACGCCACCAAGGCCTTCCCCGAGAACACCGAGGTCGAAGCCATCCTCACCTTCACCACCGACGGCCCTGCCCGCGGTGTGTTCGTCCGCGACGTCACACCCGACCCCCACGCCCTCACCCTCCGCGAACACCAGTCGTTCGTCGAACTCCCGGGCCCCGGTTTCATCCCTCGCCGCTTCGACCCCCGTGCCGGCTACTTTCCCACCAGCTACCGCGACTACAACGTTCCCGTCAGCGAACCGCTCGATCAACAGTTCATCATCCGCCACCGCCTTATCAAAAAAGATTCCACCTGCAAGACCAACTGCGAAGCGGTCACTCCCATTCAGTATTACGTCGACAACGGCGCCGCCGAGCCCATCCGCTCCGCTCTCCTCGAAGGCGCACGCTGGTGGGATCAGGCGTTCCAAGCTGCCGGCTGGGCTAAAGGCACTTTCAAAGTCGACATCCTGCCCGCCAACGCCGACCCCATGGACATCCGCTACAACATGATCCAGTGGGTCCACCGTTACACCCGCGGCTGGAGTTATGGCGCAGCCGTCGTCGATCCACGCACCGGCGAAATCATCAAGGGCAACGTCACTCTCGGCTCCCTTCGCAGCCGTCAGGACTACCTCATCGGCGAAGCTCTCCTCAGCCCGTACCTCAACGGCAAGCCTCTGCCCCCGGCAAGCGATCCAATGCTCGCCCTGGTCCTCGCCCGCACTCGCCAACTCGCCGCGCACGAAACCGGCCATACTCTCGGCCTCGCCCACAACTTCGCCGCAACCGCCGAGACCCAGAACCCCGAGCAATCCATCTCGGTCATGGATTACCCTCACCCCTGGATCACGCTCAACAAAGACGGCATTCCCGATATCTCACACTCCTATCCGGCCAGCATCGGTGACTGGGACATGATCGCCATTGACTATGGCTACCGCGAATTCGACAGATCCAACAAACCCGTGGAAGATCCTGCCGCCCTCAACGCCATCATTGCAGCCTCCGAAAAACGCGGCCTCTACTTCATCACTGACGAAGATTCCCGCCCTCTCGGTAGCGCGCACCCTCACTCGCATCTCTGGGACAACGGCGCCGACCCTGCCGACGAACTCGACCGCGTCATGACCGTCCGTAGCGCCGCTCTCAAGCGTTTCGGTGAAAACGCCATCACCACCGGCACTCCCTTCGCTCAACTTGAAGATATCCTTGTTCCCCTTTATCTTCTCGAGCGCTATCAAACCGAAGCCGCCTCGAAAGAGATCGGAGGCCTTGACTATCGCTACGCCATCCGTGGCGACGGGCAACTCATTACCAAGATCGTCGCCCCCACAGACCAGAAGAAAGCCCTTGCTTCCGTACTCAAAACCCTCTCTCCAGAAAGCCTCACTCTTCCTGAATCGCTTCTGCAAATTCTCCCGCCCCGTCCGCCGGGTCTCGAACGCACCCGCGAATCCTTTTCCTCGCACTCCGGTCTCACCTTCGACCCCATTGCCACCGCTGAGTCTTCCGCCGACCTCACCCTCGCACTGCTCCTCGATCCTGCACGCGCCTCTCGTCTAATCGAGTACCACATGCGTGTTCCCGATTCGCCGTCGCTGCGTGGGGTCCTCGAGGCAATCTCCAAAGCAGTAGCCGAACGGCCCGAAGGAGGACACACTATGTCCTCTGAAGTCGAACGCGCCGTCGAATTTCGCGCCCTCGAAGCAACACTTGCACTCGCCGTCAACCCCGCCGCCTCAAGTCAGGCCCGAGCCATCGCTCGCTTCCACATCAATGATCTTCTCAAACAGTGGACCACTGCCGCACAGCTCACCGACACTGCAGAAGCTATCCACCGCGCCGCTCTCATCGATCGCATCAACGAATTCAATCGTGACCCCGCAAAATTTGTTCCCGCAAAGCCCCTCGAAGCACCACCCGGGATGCCCATCGGCGACGACGAGTTCTAAGGCCTATAAATAACGCACTATTGAGTGGAAAGCCACCAGCCGCCCCCGGCGAACCAACAACTTTCATCCGGCGCATCGTCCCGATGCAACGACTTCACCTTCACCCACCCACCGTTTCGAAAAGCATCGGAAAGTCTCTGCGCACTCGTCTCATCCCGCGCCCCCACACACGGAACAAACTGCACCTGCATCAGAAACCGCGGCGCAAACTGTCCATCCTCCTGCTTTGTGATCAGAAGCATCGCTCCCGCTCCCTCGTCCGGCGTCATCGGGAACAACAGTCTTCCATTCGGTTGCAACGCATCCAGCCAAACCTCCTGTGGCCCCGTCGCTCCCGCGTTCACATAGAGAACATCGCACCGCGGAAGCGGTCCTTCCGCCCCCGACCGGTCATGGACTGTCACATAAGGGAACCTGGCGAGCATCTCTGCAGCACGTTTTGCAAAGTCAGGTTCAATCTCATAAGCATCAACCGATCCAGTCGCGCCCACCAACTTTGCCAGCAAGGTCGTGTAATACCCCGTCCCTGCGCCGACATGAACCACCCGTTCCCCTTTCTTCAAGCCGAGAGCATTAATGCAAAAGGCATGCAGTGTCGGCTGCCCATTATTGAATGGCCCTTCGCCGCCAAGCGAAACCACGAGATCCTGATACAAGAGTGCCGGATCGTCCGCGGGAGATTCAATATAACCTGATCGGGTAAAAATCTTCCATGGCGCAGGTCCCACAAAATCCTCCCGCGGAGTCGACGCGAGCGCAGCCTCAATCTCGCTTTCCGGGGGGATACCGGCATTTGCTGCTATTAACTTCGCAAAGAACAACCGGTGCGCCTCAATACGGTCCATACGGCTTCTCCAATAGCACAAACCATCCTAAGCGGTGACGGACTATCCCACCGCCTCCGATCCCGGCTATACTCACCACCGATGCCATCAACACCGCCAATCCGGGTCCTCGTAGCCAAGCCCGGCCTCGACGGCCACGACCGCGGCGCGAAGATCATCGCCCGCGCCCTTCGCGATGCCGGAATGGAGGTAATCTACACCGGCCTGCGCCAGACTCCCGAGATGATCGTCTCCGCCGCCATCCAGGAAGACGTCGATTGCATCGGACTCTCCATTCTCTCCGGCGCCCACAACGTCATCGTTCCCCGCATCGTGCAACTTCTTCGCTTACAAAAGGCCGGCGACATCCTCCTCGTCCTCGGCGGCACCATCCCCGACGAAGATCAGCCGAAATTAAAAGAGAACGGCGTCTCGGCCATCTTCGGACCGGGAACGCCGCTCGAATCCACCATCGCCTTCATCCGCCAAAACATAAAACCGCGCACCCTGACAATTTAATCCGCTCGCCTTCGTTGATCCGTAGTATCCGTACGATCCACGGTCGATCTACCCTTACCAGGGCAACGGCTTCCCAAGGTGAACATAAGCGCCGTTAGGCCCGCTGTCCTGCAGTGTCGCCAGCTCTACCGACGTCTTCGCGCCCGTCTCGACATCAAGCTGCGCCCCCTCACCGCCCATCTCCGTTTTCACCCAGCCTGGGTGCGCGGAGTTCACCTTGACCTTCGTGTCCTTCAACTCATGCGCCAGGTGAATGGTGAACGAGTTCAATGCGGTCTTCGACGCGTCATAGGCGAAGGTCTTCGCGTCATAGATCGGCGATCCCGGCGTGGCATGTAGCGTATTCGAACCCAGGATGCTCGACAGATTCACAATCCGCCCGCCCAGGCTCTTCTTCAGCAGCGGCAGCAATATCTGCGTCAACCCCACCACCGCGAAAAAATTTGTGTTGAACGTCTTCCGCAAAATCTCCGGCGAGGTCTTCGAGGTTTCGTTACCCTTCCGGCTGTCGATCATAACGCCTGCATTGTTGACCAGGATATCGAGCACGCCATAATCCTTCTCGATCAACTTCTTCACCGCCTCGTAATCCGCTGGGTTGTCCACATCCAGCTTCACCGCACGCGCGTCCACGCCATCCTTCTTCAAATCTTCAACCGCCTTCTCGCCCTTGGCCAGATCGCGCGCTCCAACCAGCACCGTAATCCCCAGTTTTCCCAACTGCCGCGCTGTCTCCAGCCCGATTCCCTTGTTCCCGCCCGTGACCAGGGCAATTTTCTTTTCACTGCTCATTGTTCACCTCATCGTCGATTGACCGCATGTCTTCATGAGATGAGATGCGCGGCAAAACGTTCCGCATATTTCTTCGGCAGGCACATCTTCTTCATATCCCTGCCCACGCAGACATGGGTGGTCTCGCCCTCGCACAACAACAAGCCATCGGCAATCCGCAGAATCCGATATCCAAATTTGATCACTGCCCCGCGCGTAGTCAGCAGCCTAGTCTCGACCAATAACTCATCGTCATACCGCGCCGGTGCCCGATACCTCGCATGCACATCGACCACGGAGATCCCGCAGCCGTCTTCCTCTTCCATCTGCTTGTAACTCAGTCCAAGCTGCCGGATAAACTCCACCCGCCCAATCTCAAACCAGACCAGATAGTTCGAATGATAGACCACGCCCATCTGGTCCGTCTCGACGTATCGCACCCGCACCCGCGTCTCACTCGCAGGTCTCACACCCTGAACGTCGCTCATCCAGACAGTCTACCGAAATAAAACTAAACGCCATCCGAAGCAGGCCATTTGCGAGGGAAAGGACAACAGAATCCACAGAAAATTACGCATCCTCACCGCCCCATCACCGTTTCGCAATCCGCATTCTCGCACTTAGTTTTTCATCCGTCTTTATCCGCGCAATCCGCGGTCGGTCTTCCACACCGGCTTCCTCTTCTCCAGAAATGCCGCCACGCCCTCGCGAAAATCATGGGTCGCTCTCGATTCCGCATTCGCCGCCAGCGCCTTGGCAACCGCCACATCCAGCCAGGTCTTGTTCTGCGCCGCCAGCAGCCGCTTGGTCGCCGCAATCGACTCCGGGCTATTTGCCTTCAACACTGCTGTCAGCTCCAGCATCCGCGACTCCAGCCGCTCCGCCGGTACGACTTCATTCACCAGACCCAGCCGCAGCGCCTCATCCGCCGCAAACAGCCGCCCCGTCAACAGCAGATCGCGCGCCTGCTTCACCCCAAGCTGCAGCGTCAGAAACGCCGATACCACCGCCGGCACAAACCCGATCCGCACCTCCGTATAACCGAACTTCGCCTCCGGCGCCGCCAGCGTGAAGTCGCATATCGTCGCGAGCCCCGTCCCGCCAGCTACCGCCGCGCCCTGCACCAGCGCGATCGTAGGCTTCGGCAGCTCATACAGCGTGCGAAACAGCCGCGCAATCCGTTCCGCATCGGCCGTATGCTCCGCGGCGGGCTTGTCGTTCATCGTCTGCAGCACACTTAGATCCAGCCCCGCGCAAAACCCCTCACCCGCCCCGGCAAACACCACCACGCGACAATCCGCAGCTGCGGCCTCTTCCATCGCGCGGATCAGCTCCACCTGCATCTCCGGCGTCATCGCGTTCCGCCGCTCCGGACGATTCAGCGTAATCCTCCGAACCCCATCAACCTCATTCACAAGCAATGTATTCATCGCCACAATCGAATCCCTCGCCTTCTATTCCCTACTCCCTATTCCCTACTCCCCTGCTTCACTGCACCTTCGCCCCGTACTTCCTCTCAATCTCCGCGCTGGCCGCGATCAAACCGTCTAACGGCCGCATCGGCGGCAACTCCGCCCCCAAAGCTTTCAACTCGGCCAGCAAAGTCTCCGTCGCCATATTTCCTACCAGCGCATCCTGGGCGAACGGACATCCGCCCAGCCCGCCGATCGCCGCGTCGAACCGCCGGCAGCCCGCGTCATACGCCGCCCTGACCTTCGCCGCGGCATCATCCGGCCGCGCATGCAGATGCACTCCAATCTCCAGATTGTCGTGAACTGCCATCACATCACTCACCACATCCGCTATTTGTTTCGGCGTCGCCAGCCCAACCGTATCCGCCAGCGAGATCTGCTTCACCCCGTTGTCCGCCAGCAGATCGCACGCGGCAACAACCTCATCGATATTCCAAGCCTCGCCATAGGGATTTCCGAACGCCATCGAGATATACGCCACCACGTCCATCCCGGCCTTGTACGCCAGCGTCCCCACCTTCTCCAACTCCTCCAGCGACTCCTCCGGCGTCTGGTTCTGATTGCGCTTTAAAAACTCCGCCGAGATCGAATACGGAAACCCCAGCGTCTGCACGCTCCCCGTCTTCACCGCGCGCTCGGCCCCCTTCGCATTCACCACAATGCCGATAATCTCGACATCATCCGGAGGATCCAGATACTCCAACACCAGCTCCGAGTCCGCCATCTGCGGCAGCGCCGTCCGCGAAACAAAGCTCACCGCATCGATATGCTTGAATCCCGCAGCAATCAATACCCGCAGATAGTCTGCCTTCACCTCCGCCGGCATGTTCTTCGGCAACCCCTGCCAGCCATCCCGCGGACACTCAATGATCTTTATGTAATCACTCATTTTTGCTCTCTAATTTAGTCGAACCGTATGTATTTCTTCTATCCGAGCGATATGAAATCGCTGTAGCGAGCAGGGCTACAAATGCCCCAAGAAACGAATAGCGCATCCATGGATACATCCCGAAATCGGTCATGGAACACACGTCGAAAGTCACTTCGGCTTCGCTCGGCTGCGTCGGTTCTTTTAACAACGCCGAATGATTGGCGTGGCAATCGGCACGCTCAACTGCGTAGTAGGCTTGAGGGATCGCAAACAAAAAAACGACGAATCCAAATATCCCAATAGTCCGGCGCGAGATCACGTCTGCAAGACCCCCGGATTAAACCTCGCAACCTCCGGATTCAAAGCCGCCGCCTCCAGAGCAGTCATCAGCACCTCGCGTGTCTTCACCGGATCAATAATCGCATCGATCCAAAGCCGCGCCGCCCCATACCTCGGATCGGCCTGCGCATCGTACGACGACTTGATCTCGTCATACAGCGCTTTTTTCTCCGCATCTGTGAGCACCTTCCCCCCGCGCTCCATCTGCTTCGCCCGCACCTCGGCCAAAGTATTCGCCGCCGAGGCCCCGCTCATCACCGCATACCGAGCCGTAGGCCACGCAAACAGGAATCGTGGATCATAAGCCTTCCCACACATCGCATAGTGCCCCGCCCCAAAACTCCCGCCCACAATGACAGTAATTTTGGGCACCACCGAAGTACTCACCGCCGAAACCATCTTCGCCCCCGCGCGAATAATCCCGCTCCACTCGGCATCCTTCCCCACCATGAACCCATTCACATCATGCAAAAAAATCAGCGGAATTAAATTCTGATTGCAATCCATGATGAACCGCGCCGCCTTCTGCGCACTCTCCGTATAGATCACGCCGCCAAACTCCGTCCGCTTTTGCCCGGCCATCGGTCCGGTGCTTACGATCGAAGCCTGGTGCATCTTCTGGTTCGCCACAATTCCCACGGCACGCCCGCCGATCCGCGCATATCCGCACAGCACCGTCCGCCCAAACTCCTCCTTATACTCATCAAACTCCGAGCGATCGACGATCCGCGCAATCACCTCCTGCATGTCATACACATTCGTAGCCGCCTTGGCCGGATCAGGGTCAATCAGCCCATACAAATCCTCCGCAGCATATTTAGGCGCATCCCGCACCGCGTCGAAAGCCACCCGCGAAAACACCTCACCTTCCCATACTCCCTCCTCCCTATTCCCTATTCCCTGTCTTTGCCCAATTTTCCCCACCAGAGACCGTAACCGCGCCAGGCACAGATGATCGTTCGGCTCCTTGAAATCCACCGTCCCCGAGATCTCCGAATGCATCGAGGCCCCCCCCAACTCCTCCGCCCCGGTCTTCTGCCCGATCGCCGCCTGCACCAGCGAAGGCCCCGCGAGAAATAACCCGCTACCCTCCGTCATCAAAACCGTATCGGTCATCACCGGCAGATAAGCCCCACCAGCCACGCACATCCCCATAATCGCCGTAATCTGCGGCACCCCCAGCGAGCTCATCACTGCGTTATTCCGAAATACCCTTCCGAAATCATCCGTATCCGGAAACACGTCTTCTTGCAAGGGGAGGAAAACACCGGCGGAGTCCACCAGGTACAGCGTCGGAACCCGGTTCTCCAGCGCAATAGTCTGCGCCCGAAGCACCTTCTTCGCCGTCATGGGAAAAAACGCCCCGGCCTTCACCGTCGCGTCATTCGCAATGATCATGCACAACCGTCCGCTCACCCTTCCCAGCCCGGTGACCACCCCTGCCGCCGGCGCACCGCCATACTCGCCATACATTCCCCACGCCGCCCAAAGCCCCAGCTCCAAAAATTCCGATCCCTCATCGAGCAGCAGCTTCAACCGCTCCCGCACCGTAAGCCGTCCCTTCGCCCGCTGAGACTCCGCCGCCTTCGCCCCCCCGCCCATCCGAATCTGATCCTCCTCAGTCTGCAGCGCCGCCATCAACATTCGCAGCGCCTCGCGATTCGCGCCAAACCGTGGCGCCTTCACCTCCAGCTTCGACCCCAGCACATTCTCCAACGTCCAATCCTCCGCGACGCATAAACTACGAAACACGCCCGCCTAGCATCTTAGCTATACATCGCGCTTAACGTCTCGCGCAGACCCATGTAGCCTCTCACGAGACACTCTTTTGACATTCTTCAGGAGACGGAATGACCATCCGCACCCAACTCGCAAGCCTCATCCTCATCGCCGGGGCGCTTTTCCCGCCGCCCGCGCGCGCCGCGCAAATCACCGCCAGCGCTCTCGATAAGTCGATCGACCTATCCGTCGGCGACCACATCAAAGTTCAGCATCTCCTCACCCAGTTCCAGCAGGCCGTCGCCAGCCACAACGCCGCCACCGTGGCGTCCCTCGTCCACTATCCCATCAAAGTCAACCCCGGCAAACACCCCTTCACCGTGAAAAACGAAAGGGCCTTCATCAAGGACTACGACGGCATCCTCACCCACGACATTCAGGACGCGATCCTCAAACAAAAATACGAAGACCTCTTCGTCAACTCCCAGGGCGCGATGATCGGTGATGGCGAGGTCTGGATCACAGGATTCTGCCGCGACAAATCCTGCAAGCAATCCGACATCAAAATCGGCACCATCCAGGACACAAAGAACCTGAAGCCGTAAATCACATCCATGTCCATCAACCTCCGAGCCACCGACGCGCTCCTCGTCATCGATCTCCAAAACGACTTCATGCCAGGCGGCGCCCTGGCCGTAGCCGACGGCGACGCCATCGTCCCTCTCGTCAACACCCTTGCCGGAAAATTCGATCACGTCATTCTCACCCAGGACTGGCACCCACTCCGACACATCTCCTTCGCTACAACCCACGGCAAAGAGAACTACGAAATCATCGAAGCTCCTTACGGGCCCCAGACCCTCTGGCCCGAACACGTCCTTCAGCACACTGAAGGCGCAGCCTTCCACCCCGCTCTACACATCCCGCACGCCGAGCTCATCTTAAGAAAAGGATTCCGCCGCCATGTCGACAGTTACTCCGCCTTCCTCGAAAACGACCACCGCACACCGACCGGTCTGGCCGGCTATCTCCGCGAGCGCAACCTCGAACGTCTCTTCCTCTGCGGCCTCGCCTATGACTTCTGCGTCCGCTACTCCGCCATCGACGGCAAAGCCCTCGGTTTCGAAACCATCATCGTCGAAGACGCCACCCGCCCCATCAACCTTCCCAACAGCATCGCCGAAACCAAAATCGCGCTAGCATCAAACGACATCCCACGAATTCAATCAGCAGAGATCCTCATCCCATGACAACCGGCCCAACCACAAAGCCGCCGTGGCTCGATACTCAGGCCAAAGTCGTCACATGCAAGTACGAGTCCGGAGCCGGGCAGGCACTCGCCTTCGGCATTCCCACCAGCAAACATTTCCTCATCACCTTCACCTACTACGCACACGGCAAAACCTATACCGACGAGTTCACCTCGCCCACTTACCTCGAACAGGGCGCAACCTTCTCCATCGCCTACAATCCGCTGGACCCGCAACAAAACAGCAAATCCACCGCAACCCCGATAAGCAGGACCCCTCTCTTCGCCATCGGCATCGCAGGCTCTGTCATCCTCTCCCTCATCTGTTTATTCATGATGCGCAGTTGCAGTTAACTGGAAGCAATAGGAACTCCCTCAAGCCCCAACTCCCCAGCACGCGCCTGCATCGCCCCCAAGCAATTCCCCACATGCTCCTCCACACTCAACCCCAGCAACTCCGCCCCGCCCGTAATATCCTCCCGCAGCACCGCACGAGCGAACGCCTTATCCTTCATCTTCTTCCTCACACCCGCAACTTCAACCTCAAGGATCGACTTACTGGGTTTCACCAGCGCACAAGCCGTCAGAAAGCCCGCCAGCTCATCGCACGCAAACAGTGCCTTGTCCAAATGCGTCTCCTTTGCCACCCCTGAGTAATCCGCGTGCGCCAGAATCGCATGCAGTAAATTCTCGGGCCATCCTTGCTCGCGCAGATGCTTCACTCCGACAAACGGATGCTCCTCTTTCGTCGGGTGCTTTTCATAGTCCATGTCATGCAGCAAACCCGCGCTCGCATACATCTCCGCAAGCTCCGCCGCCTCCGCTCCGCTCAGTCCAAGCCGCTCCGCTTCCATCACTCCATACGCTTCGGTGCAAACCGAAACCGCCATCGCATGCTTCCGCAGACTCTCGCCCAGCGTCCATTGGTGCAGTGTAGCCATCGCCTGCGCACGTCCTAACCTCTCACTCATCCTGATCTCCGTCCCGGTCTTCGTCTTCTACTCCCTGCTCCCTACACCCTATTCCCTGCTTACCGAGTTACCAACTAGATTCCATGTTTGGTTTTTTCAGGCTTTTCTCCGTTAATCAACGGTTTTCCTCTTGACTCTCGATTACGCCAGTGTCAATCTAGGCACATCGCACGATCCGTTATCGGACGTGTGTCGCGGTCCACGCTCTGGGTCCGCCCGCTACAAACAATTTATGGCAACTATGATGGCACCCGTTGAACAACGTGAGGTCCTGCGTTGTGATCATTGCAGCTTGGTGCAGTTTCGGACAGCGAACGCCCTATGCCGACGCTGCCACAAATGCCTTGAGGTCGAAGAGCCCGAACCGGCTCCCGCCCCGCTGGCGTTGGTTCCCACACCCGTCGCTGTTGAGGGCGGCCTGCAAGTCGCCACCGCCGTTCGAGACTTGCGTCATGTGCGCAACCTCTCGCAGCGTCAGCTCGCGGCGCGCATGGGAGTACCCCGCACCTATATCTCAAAAATCGAGAACGGCAAGGCCATGCCTACGCTGTCTTCTCTCGATCGCCTGGCGAAAGCTCTTCAGGTCGACATCTCCACCCTACTGCGAGACTCCAACACGCGCCATCGCGACGAGACCGCGGTGCTCATGACCGATCCCTTCCTCGCCGAGATCGCCATGTACACCTCGCAGCTCGACGACCTGCAGCGCTCCATCTTCCTCAACCACGTTCGCGAACTCGCCGCAGGCCGTCGCCGCACAGCCTGAGGCGTCTCTGCAAGACTGAACATCCTCTCCAGGGAGAGCGCGCCATCGCGGCGCCGCTCTCCCATCCGTCTCGGCAAATAAACGGTTTATCCTGACCTCCCGTCCTCACGCGAAGCCCGGTCAAAAGACGTTCATTGCACACCCCACATCGGTGTGCTAGCGTCAGTAATTGCGAGGTCGCTTTTGCGCGCATCAACACCCCCACCGACTCCCTCCTCAGCACCCAGCCGCGTTCCCAATCGCAGCCACGAGCTCGCACCCGAAGAACTCAGCGTCTACCGTAAGCTCGATCCTGCGAAAATTCCCCAGCACGTCGCCATCATCATGGACGGCAACGGTCGCTGGGCCGGCAAGCGCGCTCTCAAGCGCTTCCTCGGCCACCAGAAGGGCGCCGAGTCCGTCCAGTATGTGGTCGAGACTGCGTCGCGCATCAATCTTCCGTGGCTCACCCTCTACGCCTTCTCGCTCGAAAATAATCTGCGCCGCCCCAAGTCCGAGGTCAGCTTCCTCATGAAGCTCCTCAAGAGTTATCTCGTCGGCAACGTCAAGCGCATGAACGACAACAACGTCCGTATGGCCTACATCGGCCGCACTCACGACCTCCCGCAGGAGGTCCAGGACACCATGCAGTGGGCAAGCGAAGCCACCCAGAAAAACACCGGTACTACGCTCACTCTCGCCCTCAACTACGGCGCCCGCTCCGAAATCGTCGATGCCTTCCGCTCCATCCTCACCGATCTCACCACGGAAGCCCACACTCGAGGATGCTCCGTCGATGACCTCCTCGGCGCCGGCGCCCTCGAAGCCCTCGACGAGGGCACCATTTCCCGCAAGCTCTACACCGCGCACATGCCCGATCCCGATCTCGTCATCCGCACGTCAGGCGAGCAGCGCATCTCCAACTTCCTCCTTTGGCAGATCGCATACTCCGAGATCTTCGTCACCGATCGCCTCTGGCCCGATTTCAATGGACTCCATCTCCTCGAAGCCATCGCCGCCTATCAGCGCCGCGAACGTCGCTTCGGTGGCCTCGGCGAATCCTTCACCGACGAAGACCTCGACAACCTCCAGCCCGCCGAAGAAGTAGCCGCCGAGATCAAGGACCACCTCATCCCCAAGCAGGACGCCAAGCCGGAGACCAAATCCGTTCCCGTCCTCACCCGCCGCTGATCCCTGCTACATCCCGTAAATGTTTTTCAATTGTAAAAGGAGCCGAAGGTGCCGACCGAGTTCCCTTACCTCACCATCCTTGAAACCAGGTACAAGCCCCTTGAAGTCATCGAAGAAAAGCTGACTGCCGACGCTGCGCCACATCCCTGGTACAACGAGACCCTCTGCAACGTGAACGATTCCGTCGTTCGCCTCGGCGTTGTGCAGGGAAACTATCACTGGCACAATCATCAGTGGGAAGACGAATTCTTCTATGTCGTCGAGGGCCGCCTGCTCATCGATCTCGTCGATCCTCAGGATCCCGCCACCTCGGAAGTCAATCCCCGCACCATTGATCTCGGCCCTCGCCAGGGAGTCGTCATTCCCAAAGGCATCATGCACCGGCCTCGCGCGCCCGAGCGTACCGTCATGCTGATGGTCGAAACCGACACAATCCGGCCCACGGGAAGCTGATCCGCATCCTATCCGGTCCTAAAATTTTTTCTCTACGGCCCACTTCCCAGCAATGCCAGGGCCTCGCAGGCGCTTCCAGACAACCTCTGTTTCAGATCGCGCGAAGCTCCTTCAGCGCTGGGCCAATCATCGCGAGCATCGAATCGTCTCGCTACCTTCAGCGTCGCCTCCGCGAACAGCTTCAAGCCAACTCCAAACGATGCGATCGTATCCTCGGCTCTCCATATATCCTGTGTAAGCCCAATGAAACGCATCCTCACTGCCACGGTTCTCATCCTGGTCGTCTTCGCCCTCGTCTTTTTCGGCAAGCTCTGGATGATCACCCTCTTCGCCGCCATCGTCGCCGAGCTTGCTGCTTACGAGTACCTCAAGCTCGCCGCGGTAGGCGCCGAAGTCCACGACGCAAAACTTCGCATCCCCGTCTGGTGGATGGCCCTCGGCACCGCGCTGGCCTTCGTCGTCACCCTGCCTGACTTCCCGGTCGAAGCGCAGCTCCCCGTCCTCAGCGCTCTCACCCTCGCGCTCTTTGCCTGGAACGGCTTTCGCTCGCCCCTCATCCAGGTTCTCCCCGACACCGCGCAAGGCCTCTTCGGCCTCATCTACATCGCCTACCCTCTCACTTTGATTCCCCTGCTCTGGAAACAAGAGGACGGCATCGCCCTCGTTCTCTTCCTCCTGGTCTCGGTATGGGCCGGCGACATCGCCGCGCTCTACATCGGCCGCGCCTTTGGCAAACGCAAACTCGCTCCCCATCTCAGCCCCGGAAAAACCTGGGTTGGTTCCTTCGCGTCAATCCTCGGCAGCGTGCTTGTTGCGGGCCTGCTCGTCTATATCTCCGGCGTCCTCACCGCCCGCGGCAACACTCTTCTCCACATCTCCGAGCCGCTCTGGCAATCTCTCCTCCTCGCCGCCATCCTCAACATCGCCGCGCAGTTGGGCGATCTCCTCGAATCCGCCATCAAGCGCGGCGCAGGCGTCAAAGACTCCGGCACGCTCCTTCCCGGCCATGGCGGCATCCTCGACCGCATCGACGCACTCCTGCTCGCCACTCCCGTCCTCTGGTACGTCCTCCTCCTCAAGGACTACTTCGGCCTCGGCCGCTTCTAAAGGCGCGATGTATGATGAAAGCACGATGAGTTCAGCAAATGCAGCCAAAAGCATGATCGAATCTCTCCGCGAGGTTGTGCAGGATCTTCTGGTGCCTGAGCTTAAATCCGTCAAGGTCTCCATCGACTCTCTTCGCTCGGAGATGGTCCTTCGCGATGAAAAGCTGGAGCAATTCATCAAACTCGGACTGGAGAATCAGGCCAGCGCCATTCGCCACCTGTCTGAGAAACTCGATTTCGCCATCGATATCCGTGAACGGCTCGCACTTTCTTGAAGCGCGGACGCCTCGCCAATGATGCGAAAATAAACATCGTGAAAAAACTCGCAATCCTCGGCTCGACCGGCTCCATCGGCAACAGCACCCTCTCGATCTGCGAATCCTTCCCTGACCGCTACCAGGTTATCTCCCTCGCCGCGGGCCAGAACCTCGATGCCGCCTACGCCCAGTGCCTCCGCTGGCGCCCCAAAGTCATCTCCCTCGCCACCGAAGAACTCGCCGCGACCCTGAAGACCCGCCTCAAAGTCGCCGGCATCGCCAACATCGAAGTCCTGCACGGCGCCGCCGGCAGCATCCACGTCGCCACCCTCCCCGAAGTCGACTTCGTCGTCTCCGCCATCGTAGGAGTCGCCGGCCTCGAAGCCACCTACGCTGCGGTCTGCGCCGGCAAAACCATCGGCCTGGCCAACAAAGAGTGCCTCGTCGCCGCAGGCGAGCTCATCCTCGCCGCCGCCAGAAAACACAACGTCGCCCTCCTTCCCATCGATTCCGAACACAACGCCGTCCACCAGTGCATGCGCGGCGGCACGCCTGCCGAAGTCAAACAGATCTGGCTCACCGCCTCCGGTGGCCCCTTCCGCAGCACGCCCCTCGCCGACTTCGACCGCATCACCCCGCAGCAGGCCCTCAAGCATCCCACCTGGGTCATGGGCCAGCGCATCACCATCGACTCCGCCACCATGATGAACAAGGGCTTCGAAGTCATCGAGGCCTGCCGCCTCTTCTCCCTCCCACCCCAAAAAGTCCGCGTCACCATCCACCCGCAGTCCACCGTCCACTCTCTCGTCGAGTTCGTCGATGGCAGCATCCTCGCCCAGATCTCCGTCACAGACATGCGCCTCCCCATCCTCTACGCCCTCGCCTACCCCGAGCGCGTAAAGTCCGACTTAACCTTCGACCTCACCACCCTCAGCCAATTGGACTTCTCCGTCCCCGACCTTGCCCGCTTCCCTTGTCTCCGCCTCGCCTGCGAAGCTGCCGAAGCCGGCGGCCAAGCCACCATCGCCCTCAACGCCGCCGACGAGATCGCCGTAGCCGCCTTCCTCGCCGGGGATATCCCGTTTCCCGGCATTCCACGTACAATAGAGGCTGTGCTACAGCGAACATCCGGGAAAACCCCGGCGTCGATCCCCGAGGTGCTTGAAGCTGATCTTGCCGCGCGTGAGTGTGCGCGCGAAGTGATTGCCCGCCAGTCCACCACTGTCCGGTAGA
>DATAVY010000085.1:0-2288 GCA_036267495.1 Edaphobacter sp. | reverse complement strand
ATCTGGGTGAAGGCTATGCGGGTGGGGGCGGATTCGCGGGCGGGGAGCATGCCGGCGAAGTGCAGGGTGGTGTGACCGTACTTCAGGTTGAGCTTGTCCATGGTGGCGGAGAGGTCGGCGCGGTTGCCGGGGTCGGCGAAGAGCTCTTCCTGGTGTTCGTCTTCGGGGACGAGACTGCGGAGGGTGATGCCGACGAAGAAGGGACGCTGGAATTCGGGGCCCTGCGGACGTTGCGACCAGAGCGAGCGCAGGACTTCGAGGAGGGTGAGCGTGTCCTGACAGTCGCGGAAGCGGGCTTCCATGCCCCAGCTGGAATTTTTAATGCCGGAGTAGTGGCGCTTGACTTTGGAATGGGCGGCGCGGGATTCGGCCTGCTCGCGTGTTAGCTGATAGCGGATGGTGACGGAGAGCGAGCCGGTGTAGAAGTGTTCCATACGCAGGCGCATGGCGGCTTTGTGGAGGAGTTTGTGCGCGACGGCCCAGGAGCCTTCGGGAGTGCGGTGTTCGGGCGCGAGGACGTGGGAGTGGCCGAGAGATTTTTGTACATCGGGATTGGAGACGTTGTTGCCGGAGGCGTCTTCAGTCTGCGCGCCGCGAAGCCAGTGGTACATTCGGTTGCCCCAGACGGAGTCGAAGAGCTTGTTCATCTGGTTGTGGTCGAGGGCGAGGAGCTGCTCCATGGTAGTGACGCCTTTCTTGTTGAGGCGGATTTCGGTGCGCGCGCCTACGCCGGGGAGGTCGCGGAGTTCGAGGTGGGCGATGGCTCTGGGGAGCTGCGATGGTAAAAGGCCAATCAGCCCGTCGGGTTTCTGCATGTCGCTGGCGATCTTGGCGAGGTAGCGGTTGGGCGCCATGCCGATGGAACAGCGCAGGGCGACGCCGACGTTTTTGTAGATGGACTGTTTGATGTTGAGGGCGATCTGGCGGGCGCGCGGCGGCTCCTGTTCGCGGCCCATAAGCTGGCAGACCATCTCGTCGATGGAAGGATTGTGAGAGACGGGGCAGGCGAGCTCGACGGCTTCGGTGATGGCGTGGGAGTATTTGGCGTATTCGGTATGGCTGCCTTCGATGAGGATGATGCCGGGACAAAGTTTTTTGGCTTCGCCGACCTGGGTGCCGGTTTTGACGTTGAAGGCCTTGGCTTCGTAGCTGGCGGCGATGCAGACGGTGGTGTCGGCCATGGTGGGGACGACGGCGAGGGGTTTGCCGCGGTATTCGGGGTGGAGCTGCTGTTCGACGGACGCGAAGAAGCTGTTGAGGTCAATGTGGAGGAAGGCGAAGCGGTCGGGATGGGCGGCAAAGGGCATCTCGGCGGCAATCCAAGTGTATTCGCTTTTTGTTTGCCTGACCAGCGCCGGTTTGAATCGGGCACCGGTTTGAATTTATCCAACCATCCGGACACCTTCTGCTTCGGCGGCACGAACCAGCGCTGAATCGAGCGTGGCCAGGGGCAGCGCAACTCGTTTTGCCAATTCCAGATAGGCTGCATCGTAGGCGGTAAGCCGATGCTTCTCCGCAAGAGCGCGGATGCGATCGAAAACAGTGTCCGTCGGGTGAGATTCTACTTGAATATCGAGCGATCGGAGGTCAAGCAGAAATGCATGGATGTCTGTCTCCTGAACGCGGCCACGCAGCTTAGCCTGGATTAAGGTGTTGAGCACTTCGAGAGGCCAGTGGGCTGGAGCAACCGCCCGTTCCTGTGCTGCCATGCGTTTTAAAAGTCCTTCGGTGAAGGATGTAGCTTCATCTTTGAAGCACCATGGCAACGTCGCCGATGCATCAAGGACGAAGACGGCACTCAATATTTGTGCCCTTCATGCATGAGATCTTTGATCTTCAGGCCACCAAGCGTATTGCGCGACGCGATCTGCCGTATGCTTTCCGCGGCTTCCGCTGGAGTTTTCGTAGGCGTACCAAAGCGAACCCACTCATACCGGCGGGCAGATGAGATTTCACTGGCCTGTTCTACGATGCGCCTCACATAGGTCTCTACCGCCAGCCCTTCGGCTCGCGCTTTCGAGGCGATCTCGTCCGGAATGTCGATGACGATCTGCATGACAGGATTGTACTCTCGCAGGAGAACTTTCCCGCTGCTAGAATCTCGTTCTATGGCTACAGCCGAGCGCCCCGTTCCGCAAACCAAGTCCGACGTGAAGATCGATTCTCATCAACGTAATCTGGCCGAGCTTGCCGCGCGGCATGCCATTGCCGAAGAAGGCGGTGGGCCCGAGCGGCGGGAGCGCGAAAAGAAGGCGGGCAAGCTTTCAGCGCGAGAGCGGGTTGAGTTT
>DATAVY010000084.1:0-53130 GCA_036267495.1 Edaphobacter sp. | reverse complement strand
GACCAAAAAGCACCGTAGCCCTCCTCCTCGAAAAAATGCTGCAAGACGACCAGGACAGAAAACACCAGGCCCCCGCAAAACCCGCCGCCACCAACCAAACCGCCGCCGAACCCACCATCCTCCCCGCACTCCACGCCGCAGCCGCCGAGCCACCCCATAACCCTTGCATTATCCACAGCCTCGCGGTACCCTTGTCTCCAGTATGTCGAGCCGCAACTCATTGACGGCCTTTACCCTCTGCTATTGGCGCAACCCACCGGCCGGCGGAGTCCTCGCATGCATCTCTGAAATTACCTAGAACCCTCAGAGTCATCGATCTTCCCGAGCCGCAGCCAAAAAGGTTGCGGCTCTTTGCTTTTCACGAAACACTTGCAAGGAGAGGCAATGACGTCCCCCCAAACCGACTTCCAAACAGAAACCCAGTCAGAGAACATGCCCACCAACGAGCCCGGCCCCCATCCCGTCCCCCCGCAACTCCGCCGCCTCGTCCTCACCGGCTTCATGGGAGCAGGCAAGTCCACCATCGGCAGCCTCCTCGCCGCCCGCCTCGACTGGCAGTTCCTCGATCTCGACGCCCACCTCGAAGCCCGCACCGGCGCCACCATCCCCCAGCTCTTCGAGCGCCACGGCGAAGCTCACTTCCGCCGCCTCGAATCCACCGCTCTCGCCTCCGCCCTTGGCCATGATCACACCGTCCTCGCTCTCGGCGGCGGTACTCCCGAGGAGCTCACCAACCGCCTCCTCCTCGAACAAACCCCCGCCACCTTCACCATCTTCCTCGACGCCCCCTTCCCCACCCTCTTCGATCGCTGCATGCTGCAAGACCTAGCCCGCCCCGTCCTCGCCGACCCCGCCGCCGCCCAGCTCCGCTTCAACAAACGCCACCCTCTCTACCGCCGCCTCGCCAACCTCACCATCTCCACCGCCGACCAGACCGCCAGCCAGACCACAGACGCCCTCCTCCGGCACCTGGCGAATCAAAAATAACGGACTCAAACTCCGCACTCCCGCACCAAAGCGGTAAAAGCGCACACTACCTGCATCGAAGAAGTCAGCTTCCCAAGGAGAACCCGGCTGGCCATCCCCACACCCGAAGAACTCACCCCCTACGAGCAACGATCCCGCGCTGAAATCCGCGGCAACATTCTCTTCGCGGTCGGCGTCCTTCTCCTGCTCGCCCTCGCCTGGACCCTGCAGAAAGAGATCCTGATCCTCTACGTCAGCGCGCTCTTCGCTGTCGTCCTCATGCCCGCCGTCACCAGCATCACCAGGCTTAACATCCGCGGCTACCATCCCTCGCGAGCCGTCGCCATCATCCTCCTCATCGTCGGCGTCGCCGGCGTGCTCGCCTTCTTCTTCACCACCGGCCTCCCCCCTGTCCTCAACGACCTGCGCAACTTTTCCGACGAACTCCCCCAGCGCATCCCCGATATCGCCGCCAAAATCAAGAAGATCCCGTTCGCCAATAGGTTCGGTGTCGAATCCATCGCCCAGCGTGCCATTGGAGCCCTCGACACCACCGCCACCTATCTCTTCACCAACGTCCCCCTCTGGCTCTCCCACCTCTTCGACATCCTCACCGCCACCTTCCTCTGCATCTACTTCATGCTCGAAGGCGAACACGCCTACCGCTTCTTCCTCTCACTCTTCCCCGAACCCCACCGCCTGCGCCTCAAGGCCACTCTCAAAAAAGCGGAGCGCAAAGTCAGCAAATGGCTCGTCGGCCAGGGTACCCTCATGCTCATTCTCGGCGTCACGAGCATCATCGTCTTCGGCCTTCTCCACGTCCGCTACTTCGTCCTGCTCGGCTTCCTCATGGGACTCTTCAACATCATTCCTATCGCCGGCGGCGTCATCACCATCATCCTCGCCGCATGCGTCGCCGCGCTCGACTCCTGGACCAAGATGACCGGCGTCCTCATCTTCTATCTCATCTACGTCAACGTCGAAAACGCCATCCTCATTCCCCGCATCATGCGTTCCAGTGTCAACCTCATGGGTCTCACCGTCCTCGTCTCCCTTCTCCTCGGAACCGCCCTCGCCGGTATCTTCGGCGCTCTAGTCTCCGTCCCCACCGCCGCCCTCATCACCGTTCTACTCGAGGAGTACGCCGTCCAGAAGGATTGATCTCAATCGAACTTGCCATTACCCACCTTCCCACCCATCATCATTCAAGCCACATAACCGTCTAGGTCAGCGTAGGTCAGCGCTTACGCGCCAGATCTCACAAAACTTTATTCGTGTTTCATTTCTTTTAACCTTCCGGAAACATATCTGCCTTGCTATGCTCATGCCAGTGTCTGAGCTCAAGTTCGCCCAACCCGACCGACGCAACCTGCTCGCACCGGTCCTTCTAGCATTTCTCATTCTCGGCATCATCCTCGCTCTTCTTCTTCGCTTCACCCCCCACAAAACTGCCGACCTGGCCATCACCCGCACCGCCGTCTATCCAGTCCACACCGTCTTCAAATCCGACTCGATCGTAGTTGGCAACCAGCACACTGAAGACGACCTCTACGTCCTCGCCAACCTGCGGATCGACGACCGCCTCCACCTCCCACTCTTCCTCAAAGACTTCACCGCCACCCTCACCACCGCCGAAGGCGAAGAGATCAACACCAGCGCCGTCGAGCAGCGCGACCTCGAAAACGTCTACACCTCCTTCCCCGACCTCAGAGCCCTCGCCTCCGAACCCCTCCTCCGCGACACCATGATCGCTCCCGGCCAATCCGCCCAGGGCATGGTTCTCCTCCACTTCCCCGTCACCCAGGCCGTCTGGGACCATCGCCGAAATGCCATGCTCAACGTCGATCTCTACCATCAGGGCGAGCAACAGGTCCTCATCGGCCGCGGCAGCGAAGTCATTCCCAACGCCTCCTCCACGCCCACTCCAGCGACTTCACCGACCCCATAGAGCTTCTGACATTCAATGTGTTCGCGTCGATTATGGAAAATGTCATATTGAGCGGAGGCGGCGTTTTCGTCGCTGGAGTCGAAGAACCTGCGGTTGCCTTGCGTATCTTCCGAATCCTCTAAACTCAAAGGCATGACCCGTCGCCGCTTCATCGCCGACACCTGGACACCCACCACCGCTACCCTCACTGGCGACCAGGCCGCTCATCTCACCCGCGTCCTCCGCGCCGCCCCCGGCCAGGTCTACGATATCGTCGCCAACGGCTTCCTCCACCGCGCCGAAATCCTGGAGGTCCGCACTGGCAACGAAGCAGACCATCAAGTCATCTTCACCCTTCACGAAGAGCTCGCCTCCGACGCCGCTCTTCCCCTCCATCTCTTCCTGGCCATCTTCAAGTTCGATCACATGGAGTGGGCCATCGAAAAGGCCACCGAACTCGGCATCGCCCGCATCACTCCCGTCCTCGCGCGGCGCACCGAAAAACATCTCGCCCAGGCCGCGCTCAAGCGAGCCGAACGTTGGCGCCGCATTGCCCTCGAAGCCTCCAAGCAATCCCGCCGCACCGGCATCCCCGAGATCGCCGGCCCCACCGCCCTCAAACCAGCGCTCGAACAGGAACAATCCCCCACCCGCATCCTGCTCAGCGAAACCGAACAAGCCACCACCCTCACCGCCGCCCTCGAAGCCTCCTTGCGACCTACAGCCTCCGAAGCTGTAAGCCACAACATCGCCCTCGCCATAGGCCCCGAAGGCGGATGGACCCCCGAAGAGATGACTCTCCTCACCCGGCATCAATGGCAGCCCGTCACCCTCGGTCCACGCATCCTACGCGCCGAAACCGCAGCCATCGCCGCGATTGCCATCGCCTCTACTTTTTTCGCCTGAGTCCGCACAAAAAAGACAGAAGCGTATCACACCCCTGCCTTCTCCTGCGAAATCAGCGTTACTTCGAAGCCGTACTTCCAGCCGCCTGCTTCTTCCCTACCCATCGCACCGAACCATCCACAATTGCATACAACAAAGCGCCATGATCGGCTTTGGCTTTGGCCTTGATGTACTCCCCCGCGCGTTTTCCCGCTGCCGCGTCATCCGGCAGCGTGATCCCGCGGGTCTGCGCCGAGATTTCCGTAAGCTGCTGCACGATGTTGAAGAACGTCGTCTCGTTCTTGCCCGCGAGCTGCCAGCAATCCGAAACCGTGCAGGTCAAAATCTGTTCCGTCGTCCAGTTATGCGGAGCGGCGGCGCCCGCCGAAGGAGCCGTCGTTACCGGAGACTTCGGTTGCTGAGCATCTCCCACCAGTGTCGTCGCAACAAGCGTAATCCCGAGACCAATTCCAAGAGCAATCTGTTTAGCGAAGCGCATAGTCGTTCCTCTTCTCCAATGTAATTTTTAGAAACTTTTAGTAAGGGCGACGATGGTTGTTGTCGCGATTATTCTGAGCTGCCTGGCCAACTACCGCGCCAATACCTGCACCGGCCGCTCCGCCGATAATGGTGCCCTTCAGGCCACCACCAAAAACCGCACCCAGCACCGCTCCGCCGGCCCCGCCAATCAACGCGCCCTTCCCCGGCCCAATCCCGCCCTGACGATGATCGTCGTGATAGTTATAGTGCCGGTCGTTGTTGTTGTAGTAGCTCCCGCCACGGCCGCCGTTGCGTACGCCGTTGTAGTACGCGCTGTTGTTTCGGTTGTTCTGGTACTGCTGTCCCACTGCCGGCATCATCGCAGTGGCAAAAAGAAGAGGAGCCGCAAGGATGGCATTTCTTATCTTGGTCATTCCCCATTAGATGCGCGATTTCCCGGCGACGCGCAGCTTTTTCTGCGAAACTCTTCAGCAGCGTAGCATCCTTCCGATCGCATACCAGTGCCTATCCTCCTCGGGAAGAATTTCGCCGATGTTCCAGATAATTTTCATCGTCCTAGCCATACTCGCCGCATCCATCCATCTCGGGGTCTCGCCCACCAGCCGCGGCAGTAAATCTACGATTGTCCGCACTTAGCTGCTCTACCTGCTCCTCATTTACGTCGGATTCATGGGCATCCTCACCGGCTACGCCCACGTCTTCCACCCCATCCAGACCTCCGCCTCTATCGGCTGGTCCACCAGCCCTTACGAGTACGAAGGAGGAATGGCCGAGCTCACACTCGGCGTCCTGAGCATCCTCTGTCTCTGGTTCCTTGGAAACCTCTGGCTCGCCACGGCTATCGCCAGCGCCGTCTGGCTCCTTGGAGACGCCATCGGCCACATCCACCAGGTCGCCAGCAACGAAACTATCCCATTATGCCGCTCAGATTCTCGTTCTTCCTAAACTCCAGCCACAAGTCGCGACTTTTAAAAAAATTGCCCGGACCAAAGCCCAGGCACTCTAGGTATTTTTCTAGTCCCTACTTCCTATTCCCTATCCTAACTGAACATCTCCTTCACCTTCTCGAACAATCCACGCGAAGTCGGTGTATTCTCCACCACCATCGTCTCGCTCAACTGCCGCAGCAAATCCTTCTGCACCTTGTTCAACTTCGATGGCGTCTGCACCCGGATCTCTACGATTAGGTCGCCCTTCCCATGCGAGTTCAGGTGTGGCACGCCCTTGCCTTTCAGCTTGAAGGCCTTCCCGCTCTGCGTTCCATCGGGTACCTTGATTATCGCCGGCCCTTCCAGCGTCTCAATCTCGACCTCAGTTCCCAACGCCGCCTGCGGAAACGAGATCGGCATCACGCAATGCAGGTCATCGCCATCGCGCTCGAAAAACTTGTGTGCCTTCACATTCAGCACAACGTACAAATCTCCAGCAGGCCCGGCGAACTTGCCTGACTCGCCCTCGCCTGAGTAGCGGATTCGAGTATCCTGCTCCACGCCCGCCGGCACCTTCACCAGAATCGTATGCTGCGTCTGCACCCGCGTTTCGCCTCTGCACGTCGTGCACGGATCGACGATCAACGTCCCCGTCCCGCCGCACACCGTACACGTCCGCGCCACGGAAAAAAATCCCTGCTGAAATCTCTGCTGCCCCCGTCCGCCGCACTGTGTGCAAGTCGCCGCCGCCTTGCCCTTCGCAGCGCCTGACCCCTTGCAATCAGTGCACGTCTCCATTCGCCGGATCGTGATCTCCTTTTCAACGCCGAAGACCGCCTGCTCGAACTCCAGCGTCAAATCGTACTGCAGATCGCGCCCACGCTGCACCCGCGAAGCCCTGCGCCCGCCTGTGCCGCCCATGTTGAACATCTCGCCAAAAAGATCGCCGAAGATGTCTCCCAGGTCCACGTTCCCGCTGAACCCACCGCCGAATGGTCCACCGCCGCCGCCACCGTTCTGAAACGCAGCATGACCATACCGGTCGTATGCCGCGCGCTTCTCAACGTCGCTCAGTACCGAGTAGGCCTCGCTGCACTCCTTGAACTTCGCCTCAGCCGAAGGATCGTTCGGATTCCGGTCCGGGTGATACTGCATCGCCAGCCTTCGATAAGCCGTCTTCAGCTCCGAATCGCTCGCGTCCCGCGAAACACTCAACACCTCGTAGTAATCAACCTTAGTCACGTTTGCCGTCGCCATATCCCTGGAGTCTCTTCTCGCTTCTTCTGCTTGCTACCTTATCTTTTTTGTTGTCATCCTTCCGCGAAGGGGAGGGACCTGCTTTTGCTTTCGCTTTTGCGCTGGGGTCTTCTCAATCCGTCACCTGACCCGGATTCACCGCAATCCTCACCAGCGCCGGCCGCAACAACTTCCCGCGAATCGTATATCCCCGGCGAATCTCCTCCAGCACCTGATGATCGGGGAACTCCTTTGTTTGGATGCTCCCCAAAGCCTCATGGATTCGAGGGTCGAACTGCGCCCCCACCGACTCCACGGGTGTCACATTCAATCCCTTCAGCGCGTCCTCCATCTGTTTCAGAATCAACTCCACCCCCGCGCGAAGCTGTTCCTTCGTTCCGTCAGCCTTCAGAGCCAGTTGAAAGTTATCCATCACGCTCAGAAACGGATCGACCGTATTCGAAATCGTATAGTCCCGCGTATCCGCCCGCTCCTTCGCCTCACGTTTTCGAGCATTGTCGAACTCAGCCTGCAGCCGTGCCAGCCGGTCCAGCAACTGGTCGCGCTCGCCCTTCAACTGCTCCATCGCTTGGGCAGCCGGTGCCGCGCTCGATTCACTTATCTCGCGGCTCGGATCAACCTCCTGGCCGACCGCTGCCTCCGGATCCAGAATCTCCCGCCCGGTCATTTCGTCCTGCATTGTTCTCTTGCTCCTCATAAAGTTTCCTCTTCTATTGTCGACTATCCCAGCCCATCGCGCGAATCGCCCCTGCCAATCATTGGACGCTCTCAATCTATCCACGAGCCCAAGGCGTTCATTTGGCAGATTCGCCGCTACTTCCAATTTCCTGGTAGCAAACCTGTCACACAGCCAAAATCCGATTATCCTGCGTTGCTGCGGGCAGCCAACCGCAGATTTTCCTCTGTGCCAGGTCCCCTGACTAGATTCTCCATGTTTCCCTTCAAGGGAGACAAGATATTAGCTTGAAATCTCTTAAGTGCGGCTCCATCCTGCGGTTTGAAAGCCAGGCGCTAAAGTGTTTTCCTTAAGGCCAAGCCTTACACTTAGCGCCAAAACGCAAAAAGATTATTGCGTTTTGGGAATGGCCTGGATTGCCGCAGGAAGAGTGGTGTCGGGAACGTTGTCGCCAAGCGCCAGAGGGAGCTGCTGCTGGACTTTGCCGTAGCTGTCATAGGCGCGGACGATGCGCTGGACAAGCTGGTGGCGGACGACATCGACGTCTTCGAAGTGGCAGAAGCGGATTCCTTCGACGCCATCGAGGACGTGGAGGGCTTCGAGCAGGCCGGATTTTTTTGGGTTGGGCAGGTCGGTCTGGGTGAGGTCGCCGGTGATGACGCACTTGGAGTTGTTGCCGAGCCGGGTGACGAACATCTTCATCTGTTCGGTGGTGGTGTTCTGGGCCTCGTCCATGATGATGAAGGCGTCGTTGAGGGTGCGACCGCGCATGAAGGCGAGCGGGGCGACTTCGATGACGTTGGACTCGAGCATCTTGTCGACCTTGACGGGATCGACCAGATCGTAGAGCGCGTCGTAGAGCGGGCGGAGGTAGGGGTCGACTTTTTCCTGGAGCGAGCCGGGGAGGAAGCCGAGCCGCTCACCCGCTTCGACTGCAGGACGGACGAGGATGATACGGCTGACTTTTTTCGCCATGAGAGCGCTGACGGCCATAGCTACTGCAAGGTAGGTCTTTCCGGTGCCGGCGGGGCCGAGGCCGAAGGTCATGTCGCACTGCTCGATGCACTCGACATATTTGCGCTGGTTAGGCGAACGGGGCTGAACCATGCGTTTGACGCCGGCGGAACGCTGCTTGCCTGCATCGACGAGGGATTTGAGGGTGACCGCGGGGTCGGCGACGACGAGCTTGAGCATGCCGTTGAGCTCGCCATTGTGGAGATTGAGACCTGATTTGCGGAGGGTGTCGAAATCGCTGAAGATCTGCTCGACGCGGGTTACGGAGTCGGGTTCGCCGGTGACATGGATAGCATCGGAGCGGAGGTCGATGGTGACGTGCAGCTTGTCCTCGAGGAGGCGGAGATTTTCGTCGTGGGTACCGTAGAGGGGCTCAATGCCTGAGGTGATTTCGAGGGATTTTTTGATCAAGTAGTGTACTGACCTCCGTCAGGGGTTGCTAGGTTAACTCGTACCGACCATGTATTGGATGAGATGAGACAGGGGGTAAGTTGCAGCGCTTTGGGTGCGCTTGTTGCTTGGAGCGGGTTGGCGAAGGTTGCCAATGCGTCGAAGATGGGCAAAGAGTAGAACGTGGAGAGATTGGCGTCAAGTGTCAAATGATAAATTGTGACGGAGGGAAACTGGGCAGTACGCGAATAGCAGAAGATTGACGGGTTCAAAACAGGGAAGCTGAAATCTCCTGATGTTTCCGGAATTCACATTTTGCTGAGCAACCCTTCGCCTTCCCACGAAATCAACTCATTCAGCCAAAGTTCCCAACTCAGACGAACTTGGGAGAGGGATCGTCTGTCTTTTGTCATCAATGTCGCCCTGTTCGCAACTTGAGGACTCTTATGAAACTTGCTCCGTCTCTTCTTACTGTCTCCTGCCTTGCAATCTTCCTAGCCGCTACAGCCGCTGCTCGTGCTGACACCTTCACCTTCGCCTGGGAGGCGACCGGCCAAGCCGGCATCGACACCGGCAGCGGATTGCTGACCGCTGTCACGGATATAAACATTCCAAACGCCCTCGACGTAACCAGCTTCTCCGGCACAGTCAATGGGGCCATTATTACTGGGCTGTTGGCCTGCGCCGCTTACGATTCGAGCCATCCTTGCACCAGCAGCGGAAACAGTTTCTTGTACGACAACCTGCTTTACCCTGGCGGCACCCCTCCTCTCGGCATCGTGGTTCTCGATTCTAATGGCATCGGCTTTGCCTTAGGAGATAGCGGGTTGGAGGGCGATTTCTTCGCCTCAAGCACCCACCAGACCAGTTTCATCACCAATGGTCCACATGACGACGGTCATGTCGCCGAGTTTTCCATCACCGCTATTCCGGAACCCGGCAGTTTCTTTCTGCTGGGCACCGGTCTGCTCGGGATGACGGGCGGGGTTCGCCGCCGCATCAAGAGCTAGAACCAGAACAGCACGGATGGTTGACCTTGGGGCTGGAGTTCCGTAGACTTAGAACTGCAGGGAGTGCGGCGGGCCATCTGTCGCTGCTAAGGCTGTAACTTTATAAGCCCGGGCCTGCATCCCATTTTCCCCTACAAATGTACGGGTTGAGAGAAGAGAGTTTATGGCAAATCATGTTTCTTCCTTGAAGCGCGCGCGTCAGACGGTTGGCAAAACGGCGGTGAACCGCTCGAATAAGAGCAAGCTGCGCGGAACGCTGCGGCTATTGCGTGAGTCGATTGCGAACGGCGACCATGCCGCGGCGACGACCCAATACCGCGAGACAGCATCGATTCTGGACAAAAGCGTGCAAAAAGGTGTTCTGCACAAGAACACCGCGAACCGATATAAGAGCCGCTTGAATGCGCGCGTGAAGGCAGTTGCACCGAAAAAGAAGGCCGCTTAGTTTTTCTGGCGAGACGTTGGTCTCAGCTTTTGTGGTACGCCGAAAAATGCGGGGTTCGTCGCTTCCTTCAGATAACGCAGTCTTGGGAATCAGGTTGGCTTTCGGGAGACCGAGACCAGCCTTTTTCTATTGCGGTGTGGGTTTCTGCGGCGTCTCATTTGGCGGAGTTGCAGGTGCGGTGACAGCGGGTGGTTTGTCGTCCGGCAGGGTGTAGAGCGTCGGTGGGGGGCGGTGTTGTTGCTGATCGGGTGTGGGATCGCCCGTAAGTTGGCCGGACGGAGTTTCCGTGAGGGCGGGTGGCAGCGGCTTTGCGGCTTCCGGGCTGGACTTGGAGGATGGTGTGATAGATGCAGAAGGTTGGGTTGAGAGCGGCGGGTTCGTCGTGGATGTCGGTCTATTAACAGGCGGAGGCTGGGAATTCGGGAGGGATCCGGCGGCATCGGTGTCGGTGGCGGTTGCGCTCTGATTGCTGAAGCGGACGGGGAGGTTGCTCTCCGGCGGAGCGGAAGCCTGAGCTAGTTTGAGCTCGGCTTCATCTTTGTCGGTAAGCGGCGGAAGATTGTAGATCTCGATCGCGTCGGCGTGAACTACAGAGAGGCTAAAACCGTTGGGGGACAGGGCGAAGTTCTGGCCGGCACGTTCGACCGGAGAGCAGTCGGCGTGAATGAGTTGCTTGCCGGTCCCGGTCTGATAGACGACCACAGTTTGAGAACTGATCTCGTCGTTACTGATCATCTGATCGGGAATCGCCGAGTGCCGAAGCATGATGCGACTGAGAGCGAAGCGCCCACCGGAGGGAGCATACGCCATGGAAGGTGCGATGAAATCTCCGAAGAGTCCTTGCTCCCACATCTCTTCTCCGCGCATGTTGAAACCGCCAATCTGCTGCATCGTCTGACCACCGCGGCAGCCGAAGGCGATGAACTCGCTGTGGCTGACGAAGAGCGGGGCTGGGGAGCAACTGGAATCGAACGGCGAGAGCTCGGCGACTTTTCCGGCGTAGGAGTGGAAGTCAAAGGCCCAGTGCTGATGACCCTGATCGACCACAGCGAGATAACCGGCTGTGGTGGCAGGCACGTCACCTGTGCTCGGGGCTGTAACGACTCCGGCGAAGCTTGGGTTGACCGCGCCAGCATCATCGCCGGAATGGAGACGATAAAAGTTGACTTGGACGGGCTCTTTCTCAGTAAGTTTAGGCGGCGGGGTGGGTCCGAAGAGGGGTGTCTTCGGTTTTTGCTGGGGCGGAGCTGGCTTGACGCTCTCAATAATGAGGAGGTCGGAGTCTGGGGACAAAATCAGAACCGAGAGACGGCGCTCGGACGAGATCAGGAAGGGGTATTGAATAAAGGGATCACCGCTGGAAAGATTGGTGAGCGGCGCGAAGGTGGTGAGTGTATTGCGGATGCGAAGGAGGAAGTGACCATGGCCGAGACTCCACAGGTACTGGGCATGATCGTGCAGGTGCCATGAGGTCCGGGCGAGGATCTTTCCAGTAGGGAGTTCGAGCAAGAGGGCGTCGACGACGCGATCCTGATCGTCTTCGGGCTCGTCGGGCAGGCGCGGGATAAGGCGGTGGGTAACGAAGGTGAACAGAAGATGCTTGTCGTCGACATAATGCAAGGTAAGCATGGAGCTCCCGTTGAGCAGGAACTGCGGCGAAAGCGGCTGGAAGCCTAAGTTTTCCAATGAGATGCGAAGCGTGGGTTCGGGCACACGCGCAAACAGAGGCGTGGCCGCTAAAAGCAGAAGCCAGGCCAGGCCGGTGCGGAGAAGGCGGTGCGATCTCGGGATGGAGGACTTGGGAACCGGCATGGCACTTGGCGCGTATTCCTATCTATCGATCGCGCATAGGAGTAATGTTTCACAGACGCAGGACCGGCGGCAACGTATGCAGAAAGTGACCGGCAGCGTGGTGGACTAGCTGCGTAGATGATACAAAGTCTGAATGCATCAGGTAAGTGAGGGAGGCGCAATGTTGAACGAATGGAAGTTAGCGTTATCAGAGAAATTTAGACGGCGTATGGGCCTGGTTGTAGCGGTGGCTCTCATTGTCGCGGGTGGCTGGAACGCGGGAATGGCCCAGCAGATGAAGGCGACGGCCGAAAAGCCGCACGAGGTTTATGTGCCAATTCCAGGGTTTGACACGACCTCGATCGATACCGGGGTGAACCCATGTGACGACTTCTATAAGTTCGCCTGCGGAAAGTTTGCCGGGAACCATCCAATTCCGGCCGACCAGCCTGAGGTGGATCAGTTTTATGCGCTGTACAACGTCAATACGCAGTCGCTGAATGGGATTCTGGATAAGGCGGCGGCGGGTGGCGAGGGGCGGTCGCCGGATGAGCAGAAGATCGGCGACTACTACAAAGCGTGCATGGATACGGACGCGATCGATGCGAAAGGGCTGGCTCCGCTGGAGCCGCTGTTGAAGGAAATCGATGCGGTGAAAAGCCGGAATCAGCTGCCGGTGCTGATTGGAAAGCTGCAGCGTATTGGCGTGAATGTGTTCTTCGGCTATGGAGAACAGCAGGACTTCAAGGACGCGAGCAAGCAGATTGCGGTTGTCATCCAGGGTGGGCTCGGACTGCCGGAAAAGGACTACTACCTGCGGACGGGAGCCAAGGACGTGACGATTCGCGAACAGTATGTCGCGCATGTGACGAAGATGCTGGAGCTGGCGGGAAGCTCGCCGGACCAGGCAGCAAGGGATGCGAAGAATATCCTGGCGTTCGAGACGGATCTGGCGAACGCCTCGATGGGCGTGGTGGATCTTCGCGAGCCGGAGAAGACGTATCACCTGCAGCCGATCGCGACGTTTGAGGCAACGATTCAGGATGTGAACTTTGGAGCGTTTCAGGATGCGATGCATTCGCCGCGCGTGACGGAGATCAATAATGCGACTCCGGACTTCCTGCCTGCGATGATCAAGGCTTCGCACACAGCCGATATAGAGACCCTTAAGGCATATATGCGGTACCAACTGCTGACTGCCTCCGCCGGACGGTTGCCTAAGCCCTTTGACGCGGAGAACTTCGACTTCTACGGACGCAAGCTGAATGGTCAGCCGGAGCAGGCGGCGCGGTGGAAGCGCTGCTCGAACTCGGTAAACGGTGCGCTGGGTGAGGCGCTGGGCAAGGTGTATGTGGAGCAGTACTTCGCTGGAGACAGCAAGGCGAAGATGGTGCAGATGGTTGCTGATATTGAGTCGGCAATGGACCGCGATATCGATCAGCTTGACTGGATGTCGCCGGTGACCAAGGCGCGGGCGAAGGAAAAACTGCGCGGCGTCGCGAACAAGATCGGGTATCCGGACAAGTGGCGGGACTACTCGAAGGTTGAGGTGAAGCCCGATGATGCGCTCGGCAATCAGCAACGTGCCGACGCTTTTGAGAACGATCGCCAGTTGAATAAGATCGGCAAGCCGGTAGACCACAGCGAGTGGGGAATGACGCCGCCGACGGTGAACGCCTACTACGATCCGAGCATGAATGACATCAATTTTCCTGCAGGAATTCTGCAGCCGTCGTTCTATGACGCGAAGCAGGATGATGCGGTGAACTATGGGCACATCGGCGCGGTGATCGGGCATGAGCTGACCCACGGCTTTGACGACGAAGGCAAGAAATTCGACGCGAAAGGCAACCTGAGCGACTGGTGGACGCCCGACGACACCAAGAAGTTCGTGGAGCGGACAGACTGTGTGGTTAATGAATACGGAAATTTTGTCGCGGTCGATGACGTGAAGGTGAACGGCAAGCTGACGCTCGGTGAGAACACGGCCGACAATGGCGGGTTGCTGATCGCTTATATGGCATATCTGGATCGCGCCAAGAAAAATGGGGTCGACCTGATGACGAAGAAGGATGGGTATACGGCGCCGCAGCGGTTCTACATCGGGTTTGCGCAGAACTACTGCGAGAACTCGAGGCCGGAGTCGGTGCGAAACCAGGTGCTGACGGACCCGCATTCTCCTGATCACTTCCGAGCAAATGGCGCGATTGTGAACCAGCCCGGATTTGCGGCGGCGTTCAGTTGCAAGAAGGGCGCGCCGATGGTCCCGGTGAATAGTTGCCGGGTGTGGTGAGACAGTTGTCAGTTGTTCGTTGCTAGTTGTTGGTTACGGCGGGAGAGGCTTCAGACCTCTCCCGCTTTTTCTTTTGTGCGAGAGTTGAGTATGGCGGGTTTGGAGAAGAGACGGGCGCTGGGTTTTGCGGCGTGTGCGGTGGCTAGCTGCTTCTGGGGGTGCGGATTTTTCTTTGGCAAGATTGCCCTGGACGAGATGAGATCCTCGTTCATGGTGCTGTACCGGTTTTTATTTACGATGCCGGTGCTGCTTCCTTTTCTAATCACGCATCGGCCGGGGTTGAGCCGGCGGGAGTGGGGTTGGCTGGCGCTAGCTTCATTTCTCGGAGTGCCGCTGCAATTCCTGATCCAGTTTTATGCGTTGTCGATTACAACAGTGAGCCACGCCGCGCTGATGGTAGGTACGATGCCGGTGATCCTGGCGGTAGGAGCGGCGGTGTGGGCGCATGAGCGGATGGACCGGGTGGGGTGGATGGCGCTGGCGGGGTCAACGTGTGGAGCGGCATTGATTGCGCTGGGCGGAGGCGAGCATGCCGGGAACCCAAATTCCAAAGGCGGAGCGACGCTGCAGGGAGATTTGCTGGTTGTGGTTTCGCTGCTGATTGCGCTGTTCTGGATTCTGATCAACAAGAAGCTGGTGGAGCGGCACTCGCCGGTGGTAGTGACGACGTATGGATTGGGGATTGGGACGTTGATGCTTTTGGTGTGGGTGCCGGTGCGGTATGGGGTGCCACCGGTTGCGGGGGTGTCGGTGAAGGCGTGGCTGGCGCTGGCGGGGAGCGGAGTGTTGTGTACGGCGGCGACGACGCTGCTGTGGAACTGGGGGATGACGCAGGTTCCGGCTTCGCAGGCGGGCGTGCTGCTGAATATGGAGCCGCTGATCGGGAGTCTGCTTGGGGTGCTGGTGCTGGGAGAGCGGCTGGGGCCGAGCGCCTGGGTTGGTGGCGGGTTGATTCTGGTTTCTGCGGTGACGTTGACGACGCGGTCGGAGACGAAGGTGCGGGAGCAGGTGGGACAGACTTAGTTGCAGGTTGCGGGTTGTCAGTTCTCGACTAAAGAGGAGGAGGAGTGTGTGACTGAGAGTTTTTTCGTGGTGTGACGCCAGATGGTGGTGAGGGCGATGCCGGCGACGATGAGGCCGGCACAGAGGCCTAGCCAGAGGCCTACGGCTCCGCGGTGATGGCGGAAGGCGATGAGGTAGCCGATGGGGAGGCCGATGATCCAGTAGCCGATGATCTGGACGATGAGGCCGGCATGGGTGTTGCCGGCGCCGCGGAGCGCTCCGGTGGCGGTGATCTGGAGGCCGTCGAAGAACTGGAAGATGGCCGCCACGAGGAGCAGGGGGATGGTTGCGGCGATGACGGCACGATCGGCGGTGAAGGAGCTGGCGATGAGGTGGGGGAAGAGGAAGTAGATGGCGGAGAAGCAGGCCATGGCTCCGGCTCCGAGGGCAATGGCGGCCCATCCGGCGGAGGCGGCTTCATGCGGGGCGTTGCGGCCTATGGCCTGGCCGACGCGGACTGCCGCGGCTGCCGAGATGGCGAAGGGCACCATGAAGGTGAAGCTGGCGCAGTTGAGCGCGATCTCGTGGCCGGCGAGGGGTAGCGGGCCCATGGTGCCGATGAGGAAGGTGACGAGGCCGAAGATGGCGATCTCGACGAAGATCTGGCCGCCGGCGGGCGCTCCGAGGAGGGCGAGGCGGCGGATGCGGGCGGGTTCGAAGTGATGCTTCATGCTGCTGAGGCCATAGCGGTGGCGGCGCTCGACGCGCCAGAGGGCGGCGACGAGGAAGAGAGCGAGATAACAGCGGGAGATGGAGGTCGCGAGGCCTGCTCCTGTGACCCCGAGCGCGGGAATGTGGATGGGACCCCAGGTATGTCCGAAGATGAGGAGCCAGTCACCGGCGATGTTGATGAGGTTCGCAGTGACGAGCGCCCAGGCGATGGGACGGACGTGATTGAAGGCCTGCAGGTACCGCCGCAAAGTGAAGTAGAGGAAGAGCGCGGGGGTGCCCCAGTTGAGTGCGCCAAGGAAGGCGATGGATCCGGTGAGGACGGCATGGTCGATGGGCAGGCGGAGCATGAGCATCGGGGCGCAGAGAATGATGAGGACGAGAGTGAGGGCCAGGCCAGCGGCGAGAAGGAGGCCATGGAGGAGCCAGCGGTTGGCTTCGTCGAAGCGGCCTGCGCCGTGGGATTGGGCGAGGTAGGTATCGAGGCCGAGGAGGACGCCGGCGATGCCGAAGGCGATGGTGTTGTAGAGGACCTGGCCGAGAGCGGCGGCGGAGATGGCGAGGGCCGGATTGGCCATATGCCCGACCATAATGGTGTCGACGATGCCCATGGCCATCCAGCCGACTTCGGCGAGGATGAGGGGCAGGGCGAGGGTGAGCATGGGCCGGAACTGGCTGCGGATGGACATTTTCGGCTACTCCCCTCCCTTGGCTTATTTGTGCAAAGTCTTCGATTCAAATGAGATAAGTCTGGACCTGCCCTGCAAACTCTTGATTCCAAAGGCAAAAGAATCTCAAAGTCTTGATTCTATTGTGCTTGAATCGATTGTGTGATCCCACCCAGGATCGCCGCAGGCGACTTTTTACCCCTTAAGTTAATTATAGCGAATTGGAGAGGGAAAACTTCCACGCCGATGTCTTTGTACAGCAGGTACTTAGCCTCTTAAGGGGCTTGACATGCGATTTTCGGGCTGAAAACGAGAAAAATAGTTGTAACAGCAAGAAATAGAAGCAGATCCCTGCGGGATGACAAACCAAAAAGGCGAAAGACAACAGCAGGTCCTCCGCTTCGCGAAGGATGACAAGTAAAAAGCAAGTACACAGCAAAGCGAGTGGAGGGGTGCAAGCGCAACTGCGCTGTGCGACACCCAGAGCTATTTTGCGAGGGTGGCTTGCTGCATGTAGAGGACGGCGTAGGTGGCGAGCCAGTGCTGGCCGAGGTAGCCTGCGTCGCCGATCTTGCGGAAGCCGTTTTCGGCGTTGATGGTGGCGAGGCGGCGGTAGACGGGGACGCGCGGGTCGGCGGGCGGGAGCGAGGAGGCGATGCGGAGGAGGGCGGCGGCGCGCTCGAAGGCGAGGCCGATGAGGTGGGCCTTCGAGCCGAGGAGGCCGTCCTTGTCTTCGGCGTCGGCGTTCGAGCCGGCGGCGGCGGTGCGGGTGGTGTCGATGTCGGCGGCGTAGACCTGGAACTCCGGGGAGTAGACGGCGGGAAGGAATGTATCGAGCCAGGTTACAAATGTCTTCTGATCCATGACGCGGGCCATGAGCATGGCTTCGGTGAGGCAGGGCGAGAGAAAGTCGCCGTTGCCGGGTTCGTAGGCGGTGGCGCAGTTTTTGTCCTTCGAGAAGAAACGGAGAGCGGCTTCGTCGATGGCGGATTTGAGCGCGGGATTGGGGGCGAGGTCGGTTGAGTCGAGCGCGAAGTTCATGGTGAGCGCGGAGCTGGGGTGGGTGCCGACACGGACGGGATAGGGGAGACGCTTGAGGTATTCGATGTATTTTTCGCTTAGCTGCTTGTAGAGGGGCTCGGTGTTGGCGGCGAGCTTCTGGGCGTCGGGATCGTTCCAGGAGGCGAGCTCGCCGTAGATCTTGAAGAGCCAGGTGTAGCCGTAGGGGCGCTCGAAGTTTTTGCCTTCGGTGTCTTTGGCGTCGGCGAAGAAGGCGACCTCGCCGGCGATGTTGGTTTTGGCGAGATGCTCGTTGAGGCGCTGGCGGATGATGGGAGCGAGCGCCATTCTGGGGTTCTGCTTGAGCAGATAGATGAGGGTCCAGGTGGAGTTGACGGCGGAGTGCCAGTCGAAGCAGCCGTAGAAGGCGCGGGTCTTGTCGTAGTCGTCGACGGTGCGGCGCTTGGAGTCGTGAACCCAGAGATAGTCGTGGGGGTGGTCGGGGGCGTCCTGGGGGTGGTCGATGCAGGAGAGCGGCAGGGCGGCGAGGGTGACGACCTCGGCCTGATCGATGACAGGGGGCGGGGTGTTGGGGAGGGTTTTGAGATAGGCGGCGGTGTGGGCGGTGTCGGGCTGGGCGAGTGACGGCGCAGCGAGAGCGAGCGAGAGTGCCAGAGGGGCGATAAGAGTTCGCATGGTGTGTTTTCTAGGATACTGCGGGTGGGCGGGGTAAGGGTTGAACCCGTGTCCCAGACGCGGGAGATGAAGCATCCGCATTGCCGGGGGCGCCCTGCTTTGCGGGTTGCTCGCCGACGCAGGAAGATTTTGGACTTGTTGCGACATTCACGCGGTTGTAACCTTGGAACAATTCCGGTTGCCTACACTGTCAACCATGCGTGATGAGCCTATGACCTATACCTTTTCCCAGGGCAAGAAGGACGGAACGACGGTGCTGAAGCTGGTTGGGCCGTTGACGATTGCGACGATCTTCGGATTTCAAGATGAATTTCGGGCCAAGACGCCCGAGGTGATGATCGTGGATTTGAGCGAGACCACGTATATGGATTCCGCCGGTCTGGGACTGATCATGAACTACCATGTGGCGGCTGCCGATTATGGAAGAAAGCTGCTGCTGGCGGGGGTGAACGATCGGGTGAAGGCCTTGTTCGAGATGACGAAGGTGCAGGGCGTGCTCACGTGTTTTCCCAGTGTCGAAGCGGCTGAAGCCAGCGTAGAGACAGAGTGATCTTCGGGCGGGCGCGGCTTCGTATTGCGACATGCGGGCGGGCCGGGACTGCGATGGTAAGCTTAATGGTTGATGGCACAGGATAAATTGAAGATAGTTGCGCTGGGTGGCCTCGGCGAGTTCGGCATGAACTGCATGGCCATCCGCTGGCAGGATGACATCCTTGTCATCGATGCCGGATTGATGTTTCCCGAAGAAGAGTTGCTGGGCGTGGACATTGTCGTTCCCGATATCAGCTATTTGACTGAAAATCGCGATAAGGTCCGCGCGATTCTTTTGACCCATGGACATGAAGATCACATTGGCGGACTGCCGTGGATTCTCTCTGAGTTGAACGTTCCGGTGTATGGGACAGAGTTCACGCTGGCGCTGGTTGAGGGGAAGCTCGAAGAGCACAACCTTCTCGAGGATGCGGACCTGATCGAGATGATTCCCGGCAGACGGCTGACGCTGGGACCGTTTTCGGTGATGCCGATCCGGGTGACGCACTCTCTGGTGGACTGCGTGGCGCTGGCGATCCATACGCCGGTTGGGGTGGTGCTGCATACGGGGGACTTCAAGGTCGATCTTTCGCCGCCGGACAACAAGCCTTTCGATCTGCATTCGTTTGCCGAGCTGGGCAAGCAGGGTGTTTTGGCGCTGCTGCAGGACTCCACTAATGTGGATCGCAACGGGTATACGCCGAGCGAGCGAGCGGTGCGGCCGCGGCTGGATGAGATTTTTTCGCAGGCCAAGAAAAAGCTGTTTTTCAGTTGCTTCTCTTCGTCGATCCATCGCATCCGGCTGGCGATGGAGCTGGCGCATAACCATGGTCGTAAGGTCGCGGTCATTGGACGTTCGATGGATAACGCGACGGAGATCGCGCAGGACCTGGGCTATCTCGACCCACCACAGGGGCTGATCATCAATCCGGGACAGATCCGCGACACTCCTGCGAATAAGCTGCTGGTGCTGATCAGCGGGACGCAGGGCGAGCCGATGAGCGCGCTGAGCCGGGCCGCGGTGAACAACCACAAATTCGCCAAGATCGATGCGGGCGATACGGTGCTGCTGAGCTCGCGGGTGATTCCGGGCAATGAGAAGTCGATCTATCGCGTGATCGACCATCTGGAGCGGCGCGATGCGGAGGTGATCTACGATGACGGGCACTCCGGCCTGATCCATGTAAGCGGACATGGGAGCCAGGAGGAGCTGAGGTTGATGATCAACCTGGTTCGTCCGAAGTTCTTCATTCCAATCCACGGCGACTATCGCCACCTGAAGCGGCATGCGGAGATGGCAAGTTCGATGGGCGTGATCGAGAAGGCGATTCTGCTGGAGGATGGCGACGTTCTGGAGATGGACAAAGGCTCGGCCACAAAGACGGGAAAGATTACCGTGGGGCGGGTGTGCATCGATTCGGGCGGGGCGTCGACGGATGTGGTGGAGGATCTTGTCATTCGCGATCGGAAACACCTGAGCGAGGATGGGATCGTGCTGCCGATCATTCAGATCAATAAGCGGACGGGGAGGCTGGAAAATCCTCCGGAGATTGTGATGCGCGGAACGGCGATTGCCGAAGAGAGCCTGATTGCGGAGGCGCGGCAGGTGGTGGAGAGGACGCTGGATGGTTCTTCGACAGAAGAGAAGGCCGATTACGGAGTGATCAAAGAGAAGATTCGCAACGATCTGAAGCGGTATATCCAGAAGAGTACGAGCCGGCGGCCTTTGATTATGCCGGTGATCCTGGAGATTTGAGAGGGAGATATCGAGAAGAGATGCCTCATTGCAGGCGTTTTTCTCTTCGCACTATTGTGATGTCACGGGCGAGCGGGCCGCCGATTTGATCTGAGCCGGGATTGCGATGCCGGTTATATCGCTGTGAATGCTGAGGGGTTGGGGTTCGACGTCGTAGTCGCGGAGTTTCTTTTCGACGGTGTGGGTCGGAGGAACGGTGCCGGCGGGATAAGGGATTTCTTCGCGGGTGACATCGCGGGCGCTGGTGACTTTGAGCGTGTACTCTCCCTCGGGCAGATAGTAAAAGTGGAAGGCACTATCTTCTTTGTCGATATTGGCGGCCGCGAGCTCGGTGTCGTCGTCGGAATAAAGGATTGTGACACGACCCGCATTGATGGCGCGGCCTGAGCTGGCATCCTGAACGGTGCCGGAGATGGCGTGGAGCTTCGAGAGTGGGATCGTAATATCGACCGAGCCGGCTTCGTCGCCATCGTTGAGCTTAATGGATTTTGCATCGCGAGGACGGAAACTATCTCCGGAATAGAGATTGAGCGAGTATCTGCTGTTGTTGGAAGTGCTGTGACTCTCCATGAATAAGCCGCTCACGAAGATGTCTGTGAGCGCGAGAGTGGTTTGTAGAAGATACTCGCCTGCGGGCAGCCCGCTGATGCGATAGTGGCCCTGATCATCCGTGGTAGCGCCGCCAAATGGGCCAGCGATGAGGTTGGTGCGGAACGGTATCCACTTGCCGGTTCTATCTTTCGTGAGCACGCTTACGCTGGCGTTGGTATCGGGGGCGCCATCGTCAAAGCGAATGACGCCGGAGATGGCGGAGCCTTTGTAGATGCGGACTTCAACGGTTGAGGTTCGGTTGGCTGCGACGGAGACCGGAGTGAGAAGTTTGGCGATCAGACCAGCGGTCTCGGGCTTGGGGTGGTTAAGGTCTTCGCGAGACAGTTGAGCGAAGGGGGAGAGATAGCCGAGTTTTTCGACGAAGACGTAGTAGTCGCCAGGCGCGATATTGGGCAGAGTAAAGCTGCCATCGAGGAGGGTCGCGGTCACTGCAGCGGAGATTTGGCGGGGATGATCGCCGGTTTTAGGGGCTGGGGTGGTATCGACGACGGGTTGCAAGACTACATGTGCGATGCGGGCGGGACCATTGGTATCGGCGCAGATGACGTGACCGGTGACCGTACCGGATGCCGCAGTTTCGGAACGTTGCGCGGAACACCAGGCTGCGAACAAAAGAGTGATGGCGATAGCTCGGAGAGGAACCATACGCGGCCAGTATAGAGTCTTTCGTGACGACGGGGAGACTTTGCGAGACAAATCCATATAGGCGCGCGCGGTTTAAACCTAACGATGATGAAGTACATCGATTGATGAAGTAGAACAGTTGATGAAGTACAACAGTTGGTTCCGGGCAGGTGACGGCGGGCATCGGTTTGACTAGGCTTAGGATGCGGACTGAAGAATGACCGGTTGGGCCGTGGCCATCGTGAACGTAGAGGCCAAAATCCCGGGCGAGGCCTTTACCATGAGATTTTTCTGTGCGGCGGTCAGCTCTCGCATGTGCTTTGGCGCTGTGACGATTGCTGCTGTGTTTGCGATGCTCTTGGCGATGCCTCCAGCGGCGGGAGCGCAGCAGCCGAAGGTAAAGCCTGAGTCGCGGCCCAAAGTGGCGCTGGTGTTCGAAGGCGGCGGGGCGCTGGGGTTCGCGCATATTGGCGTGCTGGAGTGGATTGAAGCCCATCACATCCCGGTAGATTATGTGGCCGGAACCAGCATGGGCGGCCTGGTCGGGGGCCTCTATGCTTCCGGTATGAGCCCACAGGAGATCGCAAGCTTTGTCGGTGGCATCAACTGGAATGCGGTATTGAGCGGACAAATACCCTTTCCGGCTCTGAGCTACAGGAGAAAAGAAGACAAACTGGCATTTCCGAACCGGCTGGAGTTCGGATTGAAACATGGTTTCAGCCTGCCGAACGGGTTCAACTCCGGGTCGGCGGTTGGTCTGCTGCTGGATGAGAAAGCACTGCCTTACTACGAGCTGAAAAACTTCGACGATCTGCCGATTCCGTTTCGCTGCGTGGCGACGGACATAACGACGGGCAAGGAGCATGTCTTCAAGGATGGCTCGCTGGCGCAGGCGATGCGCGCGACGATGTCGATACCGGGTGTCTTTGCGCCGGTCGAGCACGGCGAGCAGGTCTTCACCGACGGTGGCGCGGTGAACAATCTACCGGTGGACGTGGCGCGCAAGATGGGCGCGGAGATTGTGATCGCGGTGTACCTGGATACGGGGCCGTTCAATAAACAGAGTATGAGCTCGCTGGTCGGAGTCGCGGGCAGGAACGTTTCGATCATGATCTCCGCCAACGAACGGGAGAGCATGAAGGAGGCGAACATTCTGCTGAAGGCGGACGTCAGCAAATTTACCTCGAGCGATTTCGAGGACAGCGCCGATATCATTCCGCAGGGCGTGAAGGTGGCTGAGGAGAATGCGGGAGAGCTGGAGAAATATGCCGTGGACGATGCTACGTGGCAGGCGTATCTGACGCAGCGGAACTCGCGAAGGCGAACCCACCTGCCGGTGCCGAAGTTTATCGATATCAATGGAATGCATGGCGTGCGAAAGACGGAGATCGCGAATGAATTTGACCAGTATGTGAACAAACCTATCGATACGAACAAGATTGAAGATACGATTACAAGCCTGCAGGGAACGGGTCTCTACTCGAGCATCAGCTATAACCTGACGGAGAAGAACGGGCAGGCGGGGCTGCTGGTGCGGCCGCGTTTGAAGGACTACGGGCCGCCATTTCTGGATCTGGGATTCACCCTCTTGTCCAACGACACGAACGATATTCAGCTGGGGCTGGGGGGACGGGCGACGTTCTTCGGGATGGCGGGGCCGGGATCGGAGCTGCGCCTGGATGCGTCGGTGGGACAGGTTGCGGGCATCCGCGGCGAGCTTTATAAACCTCTGTTTACCGGGAAGGATTATTTTGTTGCTCCGCGGGCCTACTATGAGCACACCATTTCGGCGTTCTTCTCCGGCAGCCAGCAGCTGGCCGAATACACGGAAGAGAGAAATGGATTCGGCGTCGATCTGGGCTATCAGTTCAACTCCAAGGCTGAGCTGCGCGCCGGAGAAGATTACCAGTGGTATGGCGAGTCGTTGAGGATAGGGATGCCGATCGAAGAGGCATTTCATATGACGCCGTTTGTCACCAATGTCCGGTTTCAATATCTGGGGCAGGATAGCGTGCAGGTGCCGACGCGAGGCACGGAGTTCAGGACGATCTACAACTACCTGACGCAGAAACCGAATGCTTCGGGCACCTACTCGCAGTGGGATTCGACGGTATCGCACTTTACGCCTGCGGGGGCGCGCGGGATCATCTTCGGGACTGCATCGGGCGGCACGAGCTTCGGAGCAACCAAACTCGGGCTCGCGGGATTTTCGCTGGGTGGTCCGCTGCGATTGAGCGCGTATCGTCGCGGAGAGTTGCTGGGGAGCGATTATTTTCTGGGGCAGGTTGGATATCTGCATCGGCTCTTCAAGCTGAATCCGGTCCTTGGGGATGCGATTTACGCGACGGGATTTTACGAGATCGGCAAGGTATGGGACGCAGCCCCGGGGACACCGAAGCTGCCCAACGATTTTGCGGCAGGGCTGATTATCAAGACGCTGATCGGGCCAGTCTATGGCGGCGCAAGCATTGGCGACAGCAATCATCGCGAATGGTTCTTTGGGGTAGGACGGGTCTTTTAGCAGCAACCTACCGATTATGATGGGCTGGGCTGTATCTTCGGCCCGCGGAGCCGGATTGCGAAAGAAGAGATTTGCAGCGCTGGTGTTTGCTTCAATGTTGGCCGCGGGTGCGATGGCGTGGCCGTTTACCAGGGCGCATCTGCAATCGGTTGTCATTTTGCGGCTGGTGAGCGGGCAGAAAGTACCCTCGAGTATCAGCAGGCTGGTTACGGAGCCGATTCAGACTGAAGACCTTGACTTCGCGACCGATGCCGGCACGGTGCGGGGAAGGCTGTATCTGCCGCAACGGCACCCGAATGCTCCGGGACTGGTGGTGCTGCACGGCGTCCATCATCTGGGAATCGACGAGCCGAGGCTGGTGGGCTTTGCGCGGGCAATGGCGAGCTGCGGATTGCGGGTGCTGACGCCGGAGCTTCCGGGAATCAAGGACTATCACGTCGATCTCGGCTCGGTTCAGGTGATCGAGGAGTCGGCGCGGTGGTTTGCGAAAAGAACGGGCGCGCCGGTTGGGGTGTTGGGTCTGAGCTTCAGCGGCGGATTGGCGCTGGTGGCTGCGGGCAATCCCGCGTACCGGAGGGATTTTAAATTTGTCGTGGCGGTGGGATCTCAGGATGAGATGATGCACGTCGCGAACTTCTACCTGACGGGGCAGGAGCGGAGGCCCGACGGCACGACCGAGCGATTGGCTCCGCATGAATATGGGCCGCTGGTGCTCGAGTACGAGCATCTGGAGGACTTTTTGCCGGCCGAGGACGAGGCGGCGATTCGGCCTGTGTTGCGGGACCATTTATACGAAGACGATAGCGGAGAGAAATTGGCCGAGGCGAAGCTGAATGCGCGGCAGGAAGCCGAGGCGGCGGCGTTGATGGATTCCAGCGCGCCGGCGACGAAGGCGAAGCTGGCTGCCTCGGACGTAAAGCATGCGGGAGAGATGGAGGAGCTGTCGCCGCATGAATTCCTGCGAACCATGACGACGCCGGTCTACCTGCTGCACGGGCAGGCAGATAATATTATTCCAGCGGCAGAGACGCTGTGGATAGCAAAGGAACTGCCTCGGGCCACATTACAAGAGGTGCTCGTCAGCCCTGTACTTTCGCACGTCAATCTGGATGAAGCGAAGCCTCGGGCAGAAGACCAGTGGCGCCTGGTGCATTTTTTCGCTTTGGTGATGCATGCTGCAGAGAAGAGATAGAGGAGAATCGATGAGCGACTTTGTAACGCTGGAAGAGATACGGGCAGCGAAGGAACGAATTGCCGGAGTTGCGGTGAGGACGCCGCTCTATCGCGTGGAGCGCGCGCGGCTGCGGATGGGGAACTTCCCCGAACCGGAGTTCGATCTCTATATCAAGGCGGAGAGCGAACAGCCGATCGGCAGTTTCAAACTGCGCGGCGCGTACAACATGGTCTCGCAGTTGCCGCCGGAGGCTTTGCGACGCGGCGTGATTACCTACTCGAGCGGCAATCACGCCCAGGGTGTGGCGTATGCGGCGCGAGAGCTGAAAACGAAGGCGGTCATCGTGATGCCGAACAATGCTTCGGAGGTGAAGAAGGCGGCAACCCGGGCGCTGGGCGCGGAGATCGTCGAGGTTGGCCCTGCTTCCTCGGACAGGAAGATCAAGGCGGAGGAGCTTGTGGCGCAGCACGGATATGCGATGATTCCACCCTACGACGCGCCGCAGATCATCGCGGGACAGGCCACGTGCGGCCTCGAGATTGTGGAGCAACTGCCGGGGGTTGAGCTGGTGATCTCGCCGGTGAGCGGCGGCGGATTATTGAGTGGAATCGCGACAGCGGTAAAGCTGGCGGCGCAGGCAGGGCTCGCAGACCCGGGGGTACAAGTCTGGGGAGCGGAGCCGGAACTGGCGGCGGACGCGAAGGAGAGCTTCTACTCGAAGACACTGGTGGAGTGGCCCGCGGAGAAGACGACGCGCACTATCGGCGATGGGCTGCGCACGCAGAGCCTGGGCGTGCTGAACTTCGAGCATGTGCTGCGCTTTGTGGATGGAATCGTTTCTGTGACGGAGGACGAGATTCTTGCCGCCATGCGCGTGATGCTTGGCGCGACCAAGCTGGTGCCGGAGCCGAGTGGAGCAGTGACGCTGGCGGCTGCTCTCTTTCATTCAGCAGAACTGCCCAAGGCAAAGAAGGTTGTGGTGGTGTTGAGTGGAGGCAATCTGGAGCCTCTATTGCGGAGCCAGTTGGAGAGAGAATTGGCTTCGGCGCAGGTGTAGTGGATGTGATCAGCTCAAAAACGGAACTACTTCCACAGTGAGACGATCAAACCGCCTGTCACGATCAAGATACCGCCGGCCATAACTGCGCTCGTCGGAAGTGTGCGGAAGAAGACATAATTGGTGATCTGAAAGACGACAAACAGGGTCGCAATATACATCCCGGTGACGGCCGCGAACTCCACGGGAGCCAGATTGAGCGAAGTGCCGTACAGCGTGAGAAAGATGCCGCCAATCAGGAAAAGTCCGATACGCGCAGGGGTGGAAGGCTCCTTCAGTGCGAGGCGGACGACAGCATCGCCAGTTGCTTCCAGAACGGTGGCAATGAGAACAAATAAAAACACCTTCATTACTCAATGCTATCCCAGCTCATCCTCTTCCTTTTTTCCTGTTGATCCGGTGAGATATCCTTGATGTGGGAGATTCATGGTGACGAGTGAGGGTGTTCAGGAGCCGGGTGACAGTTGGTGGAGAACCTGGCTGTCGAGACGTTTGGCCGAACTTCGGCAGCGTGAGCAACAGGTCATCCTGATTCTGGCATTGGTCATAGGCGCTTTGACAGGCGCGGCAGTCGTCGCATTCATCCTGCTGACTGGACGATTGGGGATGCGCCTGTATCCCGTGGGTGGCGCACCGTGGCGGCGCCTATTGTTTCCTGTGGGGGGCTCGCTCGGCATCGGTTACCTGCTGTACCGTTATTTTCCCAATGCGCGAGGCAGCGGTGTGCCTCAGACCAAGGCTGCGCTGTTCGCTCGTGAAGGGCGCATCACAATGCGCACTGTGCTTGGCAAGTTTGTCTGCACTTCGGCGACTCTCGCCAGTGGAATCCCGCTGGGACGCGAAGGTCCATCAGTACAGGTCGGCGGAGGAATTGCCTCGGTGCTTGGCCGGCTGCTTGGCTTGAGCAACGAGCAGGTGAAAAATCTGATTCCGGTTGGAGCGGCGGCTGCTATTGCAGCGGCGTTCAATACTCCGCTGGCGGCGGTGGTATTTGCGCTTGAGGAGATCATGGGCGATCTCAACGCACCGGTGATGGGCGCAGTGGTTCTGGCTTCGGCAACGTCGTGGATGGTCCTGCGTTTATTACTCGGCAACAATCCCCTTTTCAAGGTCCCGCAATACCAGTTGGTAAGTCCGGCAGAGTTTGGAGTGTATGCGGTGCTGGGCGTGGCGGGCGGCCTGGTGTCGGCGGCGTTCACGAAACTTCTGCTGGAGATGAGGGCGCGGTTTCTGCGATTTCCCCGCTACACAGTCTGGTTTCAGCCCCTGGCCGGAGGACTGCTCGTCGGCCTCATGGGGTGGTTTGTGCCCCAGGTACTGGGCGTTGGGTATGAGTATGTCGGCGATGCTCTGAATGGAAAGATGGTGTTCCACCTGATGGTGCTGCTGCTGGTTTTGAAGCTCTTCGCCGTCACCACCAGTTATGCATCGGGGAATGCGGGAGGCATCTTCGGGCCCGCCTTGTTTATCGGCGCGATGGTGGGGGGCACGGTCGGAACTGTCGCTCATCATTTGTTTCCTGCCTACACGGCGACTCCGGGCGCCTACGCTCTGGTTGGGATGGGAGCTGCTTTTGCGGGTATTGTGCGGGCGCCCATGACCTCGGTGCTGATGATCTTCGAGATGACGCAGGATTACGCGGTCATCGTTCCGCTGATGATCGCGAATCTGGTGAGTCTGTTCGTGGCTTCACGGTTGCAGCACGAGCCTATCTACGAAGCGCTCGCGGTGCAGGATGGGATCCATCTGCCTGGACCGAGGGGACGGCAGCGGCGGGGTCAACGCCACGTAACGAGCGTGATACGGACGCCGGCGCAGTTGCTGTCCGCCGACCTCACGGTTCAGCAGGCGCTCGAAAGTGTTCGCTCGAGCAACCTCGGCACATGGCTTGTTACCGATCCGCGAGGCGTGATTGGCGTGGTCAATCTTTCGCGGCTGGAGCGAGAACTGTCCGACGGCGCAAATAAACAGCTGAGTGAGTTAGTCGACCCGATCAGCTTTCCGCATGTCCATCCCGACCAGGGACTGGATGTGGCGCTCGAGCACATGGGGGTGAACCAGATCGATATTCTTCCCGTCGTGGGACGCGCCAACGTTCACGAATTGAGGGGTATTGTGACGCTCCGCGATGTATTGGATGCTTACGGCGTGGTTCGCTCCGATTGGAACCTGGGCTTGCCGGCAGATCGTTCCCGCACGACGGACGCTCCAAAGGCGGCTTCTTAGGCGTTTCAGAAAGCGGACTGCGCTCAGCGGCAAGGTTAGACTGGGTGGCACCGCTTTCCACTGGCATGGCTATGCGTCTAACTGGGGGTCTATGCAGCTTCTAAATTTTTTTCGCCATTCGGCAATCGGTATCACGGGGATGCTGCTGGCTTGCGGCTCTGCTGCGGCGCAGACCAAGGCGCAGAGACAGGCTGAGAACTACGATAAAGCGGCGCGTGCCACCGTGCTGCACGACGCCAACGTTTATGTTGCCGCGGATGCGGATGCGCAGAAGGTTTCACTGGTGACGCCGGGGCACGAAGTAGTCATCATGGAGCGGAATGGGCCGTGGGTGAAGGTGTTCGCGAACACGGATATCAACGATGATGCGAACGAGGATGACCGCAACAAACCTGAATTCGGCGACGATGCGAACGTAACGCCGGCATCGGGGTGGATTCGGGACAAGGGCATTGTGGGGCCGACCACGGCGGGAGGCGATGCGATCCTGTTTGGATCGGCGGCAAACTTCGAGGATGAGGCAGAGCATCCGCATGCGCCGAAGGGAGCTGCAGGATCGGCTCATCTGCTCTACAAGCGCGTGGCGGAGTACTTTCCGGATTCGGCATTGGCTTCTGAAGCCGCGTGGCGGTCGGCGGACATTCGCTGGCAGCTGGACAAGCTCGACATCAGTACGCTGCCGAGCGCAAAAGAGCAGGAGGCTTATCTGCGTCCGCAACTGTATGAGGGCGAGTTGAAGAAAGTAATGAAGACGTATCCAGGAAGCAAATTCGCGGCACTGGCGGCGTACGATCTGCTCGACAATAAACTGTGCGGAGACTGGCAGGGTCTGCCAAAGTGCCCGGAGATGGAAACAGGCCTCTATCAAAAATATGCGCAGCAATATCCCGACGGGCCTAAAGCACCCGAAGCGCTCTATAACGCTGTCTACCGGCAAGGTGTAGCGGTGACGATGTACAACGTGCAGGAGGACCGCAAACGAGCCCAGGCGGCGGCGCAAAGAACGCAGGCGCTGGCGCAAGAACTTAACGAACGATATCCCAAAACGGACTTCGCGGCGCGAGGAGAGAGCATTGCGTTTCGCGTAGCGCAGGGCATACCCATCTTTGGAAGCGACCGCGATTGAAGATGTTTCCGCAGGTATCTTTCGCGGGTCCCGCCCAATTCGATTCACGGTTTCACATCCCCGCGCTTTAGGATGAAGGCATGTCGATTCTCAAAGTAATTATCCTTGCCCTGGTGCAGGGGTTCGCGGAGTTGCTGCCGGTCTCCAGCTCCGCGCATGTCGTCGTTGCAGAAAAACTGATGGGCCTCGACGCCTCTTCGCCGCAGATGACGCTGCTGCTGGTGATGCTGCACACGGGCACGATGTTCGCGGTGATCGCTTACTTCTGGAACCAGTGGAAGAAGACCTATTTCTCCAGTGGCGATGCGTTCAAACGATTTCTGATTCGATTGATCTGGGCCTCAGCGCTGACCGCGATTATCGGCGAAGTCATTGTCAAAGCGATCGAGAAGACCGCGTTCAAAGGGGCGTCCAAAGGAGAGATTGAGCTGCTGTTTGGCCGGCTCGATCTGATCGCTCCCGCGCTGGCTGCGGCCGGTATCCTGATCCTGGTTGCCGGGTTGATGGAGAAGCGGCGAATGGGCTCCCAGACGAACGTGTACGGTGACAGTGTGACCATGCGTCAGGCTGGTTGGATCGGCGCGATTCAAGGATTTTGTCTGCCATTTCGCGGGTTCTCGCGGTCCGGAGCGACGATCTCGACAGGCATGTTGACCGGTGCAAGCAAGGAACGCGCGGAGCGATTCAGCTTTGCTCTGGCCGTTGTGCTGACACCGCCGGCAGTGGGACGCGAGGTGCTGCGGCTGTTGAGGGCATCGCACGAAGCCACCGCTGCGGGCACGCCGATCGATCTGCATGGAAGCATGGTGACCGGACTGCTCGGCGCCTTCTTTGCTTTTCTAGCCGGATTAGTGGCGCTGAAATGGCTGAGCAGCTGGCTCGAAGAGGGCCGCTGGTACCTGTTCGGGATCTATTGCCTGGTGGCGTCGGTGGTGGTGTTCTGGTTGTACCGTGTGGGCTATTGAGTAGACGTTAAAGCAGGAAAGGCTTCATGGAGGCGAATAACCCCACACGAAGCCTTTCTGACAACCAGTGCCGCTCAGGATCGGCGCCGGTATCTTATCCCAACTACCGCCGCTTTTAACAGCATCCATCGAAGCGGCGATCGCGGTGTCTTTTAATTAGTGAAGGGCCCCAAAACTCGCTCTAAAGTGCATCGGCGATAGATTCAGACGAACTCTCACTGGAAAAGGTTTCCTCGGGAGAGTTTTATGCAATTCATCATCACTCACCACCGAGGAGCGATTGCAAATCCTTGCAACTTTTCTGCAAATCTCTCGAGTGAATCGGCCGCTATTTGCATTTCTTTGCCGATGCCCGAGGTTAACCTGCCAGTGCATCGCGATGACCGCGAACGTAATCGTGCGATGTGAGGACATGGGCCTGCTGCTCCGCAATCAACTGGCGAACCGGCAGAGGGAGGTCCTGATCCAGCACATCGGCGTAGGCCTTTTTGGCCTCGTCTTCGCCTTGTTCCGCGGTTTCGAGCAGAGTGTGGTCGCCGCCGCCGAGCCTGGCCTTCACGTCCCCCCAGGTGCGCTGGAGCGTGCCCACGGCGGTGCCGGATTCTTTGATGTCATGGACGCCGCTCTGGTGGAGGAGCTCTTCCAGATCGCCGCGAAAGCTCGCCCGCTTCAACGATTCGGCGAGGAAGTAGCGCTTCAATGTGTCGTCCTTCAGGTGTTCGCCAATGTCGGCGAAGCCTTTCTGGCTGTCGAGCAGGGTGCTGATGAGTTTATTGAGAGCCAATTGCATTTCGTGCTGTCTGCCTGAGTCCGTCGACATGGAAACCTGATCCTTTCAGTAACTGAGTTGAGCGCACGGTTGGTGCAGGGTCCGCCGGCTGCGCGCGATTCTCCTCCGCCGGCGGCAAGCAGGAGAAATCGCGAAAACCCCGCTCCCCTGCCAACCGTTTCAAAGGGCCGCCGGGCGAGGTTCACCCGGCGGTAGTCTCGAAGGATAGATGCCTGAACCGGCCCCGGGTTTGCATTCGGATACCCCCGCAGGAGGTTTTCCGACTTTATGCGGTCTGCCGGCATGCGCTCTGGGATAATCGGAGGTGCTCTGGAGGTTCGCGGGCTCTGTTTGCGTCACCCGGTCCACGCTGCCGGGGCCGGAGAGACTGTGCGCATCCCCCAATGAAGACCATCCGACTTATATCGACCCCTACGCGCAACCGCCGCCTGAATGAGATTATCGGGATGGTGGTGCTGGTGTCGGCCGCCTTGTTGCTGCTCGCATTGGCCAGCTATACACCGAGCGATCCCTCGTTCAATACAGTCGGGCGCTACGTCACAGGACGGCCCGCGCACAACTGGACCGGCATGGTGGGAGCATACCTTGCCGACGCGATGCTGCAGACGATCGGGGTTGCTGCTTTTTTTCTGCCTCTGGTTCTGGGAAGGCTGGGTATCTGCTGGATGCGATCGCGGCCGGCTGGATCTCCGCTGGCCAAGACGATCGGACTTGGCATGTGGGTGGTGTTCGCGCCGGCGGCGATCGCGTTGCTGCCGGGGGCGATGCTTTGGCGAAGCTCCCTGCCGGTAGAGGGAATGCTGGGACGACTGCTCGCCGACTTCATGGTGCATTACCTGAACCTGCCGGGCGCGGCCATTGTGCTGACCCTGATGGTCGCGGTATCGCTGTACCTGGCGACGACGTTCACCTTCAACACCGCGCGGGAGTGGGCGACGGATCGCTTTGGGTTTGTGCAGCGGCTGTGGGAGTGGTGGGCGCGGCGCCGGAGCAACCGCGCAAGCAGTGAAGCCGCCATCGAGGCAGGCTACGGGAGCAAGCGGGAACAGGTTGAGGCGAAGGCTCGACGTGCGCGCGAAATTGCCGAGGAGGCGGAACGAAGACGATTGCAGCCGGAGAGCACAACTCTGCTGGGCGGATTGTTCGGTTGGCTGAGCCGAAAGAAACGAGTCGAAGCGATCACGCTCGCTCCGGAAGAAGCCGCGGCCGCGGCTCCGCAACCTTCGATGTGGAAGGGCATGCCGCGGACATTGGTGGATGCTCCTCCCGTAACGGCTTACAGCACCGCTGCCGCTGCGGTGGCTCCGTTTGCCGAAGTGCTGGCGAAGGCCTCCGCGCCCGTGCATGCGCTCGATAACGAAGCCAACTTCAGCGATCGTGACTTTCGACTGGATGCCGAGCCGCTGAAATTTCCAGCCGCGACGCGGACAGCAAAAGCTTCAACCGAAGCGGCGAGGCAGGCTCAACCGGCATCACTGCCGGACGGCATCTCGTTTGGCAGGCGCGCGGACGCTGACATCAAGCCAATGGTTATCGTGCCGAAGAGCGTGCGCGGTTACAAATTACCGCCGTCTTCACTGCTCTATCGCAACGAGGAGCACACTATCGTGCGCGAAGAGGCGCTTCGCGAAGAGGCGCGGATCCTGGTGGAGAAGTCCGCTGAGTTCGGCGTGGACGGGCAGGTAACGCAGATCAATCCCGGGCCGGTGGTCACAACGTTTGAGTTCAAGCCAGAGGCCGGAGTCAAGGTCGCCCGCATCACCGGCCTCGCCGACGATCTTTGTCTTGCGATGGCGGCGGAGTCGATCCTGATCGAGCGAATGCCGGGCAAGAGTACGGTCGGCATTCAGGTTCCGAATCACGAACGGGAGACGATCTGGCTGCGAGATGTGGTCGAGTGCGAGAGCTTCGCGCAGTCGAAGAGCAGGCTGGCGATCGCACTGGGCAAGGACATCAACGGGCGCATCGTCACTGCCGATCTGGCCAGCATGCCGCACGTGCTGATCGCGGGCTCGACCGGCTCGGGCAAATCGGTTGCGATCAACGCGATGATCATGAGCGTGCTGTTCAAGAGCACGCCGGAGCAGGTGCGCATGATCCTGGTCGATCCGAAGCGCGTCGAACTCGGAATGTATGAGGGCATTCCGCATCTCTTCACGCCGATCATCACCGAGGCGAAACTGGCGGCCAACGCTCTGCGCAACGCTGTGCGTGAGATGGAGAGGCGCCTGAAGCTGCTGGCTGCCAACCATGTCCGCAACATCGATCAGTTCAATAAGCTCTTCGAGCATGGCAGCGAATATCTCTTCGAAGACGTGAGCCAGGAGCCGCTGCCCTATATCATCATCATCATCGATGAGCTGGCCGACCTGATGATGCTCGACCGGTCGAACGTCGAGGAGTCCATCACACGGCTGGCGCAGATGGCGCGCGCCGTGGGGATTCATCTTGTGCTGGCGACGCAACGGCCTTCGGTCGATGTCATCACCGGCTTGATCAAGGCAAACGTGCCGACCCGCATGAGCTTCCGTCTGGCGACGAAAGTGGATTCGCGAACCATCATCGACTCGAATGGCGCAGAAAGCCTGCTGGGACGCGGCGACATGCTCTATCTGCCGCCTGGAACCAGCCGGGTGCAGCGCGTGCATGCGCCCTTCGTCACCGAGAAGGAGATCTCGGAGGTGGTGAAGTTCTGGAAGGCGCAGGGTGAGGCGGAGTATGTGCATGGCTTCCTCGAAGGCCCGAAGGAAGACGCGGCGAAAGAGGAAGACGGCGGAGTCGAGGGTGACAACAACGATCCCATGTACGACGATGCGGTGCGGCTGGTGTTCGAGTTCGGCAAGGCCAGCACTTCCCTGCTGCAGCGCCGGCTGCGGATCGGCTATGGCCGCGCCGCGCACCTGATCGACATGATGTATAACGATGGTCTGGTGGGTCCGGCGGATGGATCGAAGCCGCGCGAACTGCTGAAGTCGCCCAACTGGATCAGCGAAGTCGATGCAGCTCTGCGCTAAAGAAAATCAGTGGTGCACAGTCTTCGACGAGCGAATCGCGACGATCGCAAGAATACACACAACCACCAGCAGCACGATCCAAAGCAGATGAGGATGCCGCTCGGAGAGAGGTCGCGTATCCGGGCGCGGGCGGTAGGTGGGATTCAATTGCTCGGGACCCAGCTGCGCTGTGCGCATCGCATCCGATGAGACAAAGAGGCGGGCGTAATCGTACTGCGGAGCGAGAAGCGCGGGGTCGCCATAGAAGAGGGTCAGCGGCTGAGGGTTTGCGACATCGAAACAGATCTCACGTTGCCGCATCTCGAGCCGCACGGCAGTGATGGGAAGCGGCGGGTCATCGCCATTGTCGACAGCGACTTCGACCGTCGCCGCACTTTGCATGTTGCCGCCGAGAATTGCCGGGATGCTGAGCTGCTGCTGACGAATCTCGCGGCCAGCCTGGGTGAGGTGGACTCGGAGGATCGTTCCGGAGACGCTTTCGCTGACGGAGTTGGAGCCGTCAGGGCGATCGGTGATGCGGATGTCGCGGCTGAAATTGGCTTTATAGCTTGGAGCCAGATCGAACGAAACGCGCTCCACGGGAATGCGCTCGGGCAGCGCGAATGTAGCGATGCTTTGGCGGCCGCGCTGCATGATCGTCGTTGCTGCGGCCGCGGTCGTGTAGAGCGATTGTGCCTCTCGGCTTGGTGGCACCGTGACACCCTGCACCATCTCGGGAGTTGCGACGAAGGACCGGTTGCCGGTCGCCGCAGAGATCGCCAGTTCAATGTGCAGATAGGGGAGGTTCGTCTCCTGCAGATGAAGCGTCGTATTGCGCGACAGGCGCTGCGATGTGAGGTCGAAGAGCGTAAACTCGCCGAGCCGGGTCTGGTTCGAGTAGTCAGGATCACGCGTGCCGGAGACTGTGGCGGTGGCAAGAAAATCCTTGCCTGCTAGATCCAGCGCGATCTCCGTATAGGGCCGGTTCGGCATCTCCACGTCGAAGACGATGTTGCGCCCGCGAATGCCCAGGTTACGAACGCGCGCAGTATCGCTGTCCGGCTGTTGCGGCTCGCTGAGCGTAATCGCATAAGGAACTTCGCGGCCGCCCTGGTAGAGGCGCAGGTCTTTGAGCGAAGCGGCCGCGTGGGAAAAGATCGCAGGGTCAATGACAGCGCAGCTTTGGCCTGCGCCGCCCGATGTAGTGATGGTGCGCTGATAGCGGAAGTATTGCGGATCGGAGGCGACAGGGGCAGAGCCCGCTATCGCCTGCCAAAACAGAAGCGCTAAGAGGATGGCAGACTTCACCGGTCTGCTCCTTCGCTGGGGACCTTGTCTGCATCAATCTCTGCAGCCGCCTGAGGCCCGCGCAGCGCCAGCCAATCCTTCTGGTAAGCAAAGCTGATGGCCATCAGCAGCGCGCCAAGCCCCAGAAAACTGAGAATGCGATAACCCTGGCTGAGGTCGCGAGTGTCGTAGAGAAACGTCTTGCCGATGGTGAAGGCGAGCAGAATAATCGCCTGCCAGCGAAGAAACGCGGAACGCTTCCAGAAGCCGGCAGCCAGCAAACCCGCGCCATACAACATCAGAAATGCCGAGACAGCCAGCGATCGTTTCAGGTCTGCCTCGGGATTGCCGTAGGTCTGCCGCCACGCCGTGTCCAACTCACGCACACACGCCAGCACCGCGGCCAGATTGAGCGCGATAATGGACCCGCCGGCAATCTGCAGCCAGCTTGGAGACGCTGCGTCCTCATGCCTGCGCGCATGGAGCGCAATCGAAGCCGACGCAGCCAGGGCCGCGATGCCAAACAGCGAAGTGGCAAAGCGGCTGTTGAGAAACGCCGTGTCGATTCCGGAGTAGAGCCAGAAGGGTTGCACCAGCAGACCGCAGAAGCCCAGCGCGAGCGCGGCGGCCGCAAGCCGGCGCAGGATACAGTGCACGCTGACGGCCGTAGGCTCTGGCGCGGGTCCGGAGAGGCGCGCCGAGACCCAGAGCAGGGCGACACCCTCGGCCAGCCAGCCAATCGTGATCCAGTGCCCGCTGGCTTTCAGAGGAATCGCAATCGTGAGGAAGACCACCGCCAGCGACAGATGAACCGCCGACGTTACACGAGCCTGGGGCAGACGCATCAGTCCGAGATAGATTGCCCCCAGGAGAACCGCGACCCACGGAAGCAGTTCGTGATGGTGAGAGTCCTGCAATACCGAGTAAAGCGCAAGGGCCACGAAGATCGCGTTCGCCAGCGGAAGAAGAATCTCGGTGATCGGCATGCTCGATCGCTTCGCTTCGCCAATTCCGATCGAAGGCACGACAAACGCGACGAAGAAGAGAACGATAAAGACGGTGGTAATCGCTACCGGCTCTCCAACATTGAAGCCGCCAAAGAATTCGGCATACCAGCCGATGAAGAAGCCGACGGTCGCGGGAAATGCTCCGAGCAAAAGCAGTGGCCAGGCCTTCAACCGGACCAGCGCGACCACGGCGATATCGATCGCCAGAATATAAGTGAAGAGGAAAATCTCATGGTTCCCGCCGGTGGACAGCAGCAGCGGAGTCGCAAATCCTCCAGCCAGCGCATACGCGGCCAGAATCTGGCTGTTCTGCGACCACGCCATGTAGGCGTTCCACGCGGTTACCAGGATCATCGCGCCGAGAGCTGCGCCCGCGGGCAGCAGATGATAGAGCTGGAACGCCGCCCAGAGCGACAGATAGAGTGCTCCGCTGCCGACAGCCTTCAGCGAATACGAGAACGCGTTGAAGCCATGCTTACGAAAACGCTCCGACCACACGACGATCGCCGCGCCCGCGATAAGCCCGGCAGCAATGCGTCCGATGGGACCGATCCAGTGATTGTCGATCGCCCACTTCAGAAACAGCGTGGTCGCAACCAGCAGCGCCACAATGCCGATGCGGCTGAAGAGCTGCGAACCGATGCGGTCCTCCAGCGATCCTTTGGCTTGCGGAAGGTGCCTGGCGAAGTTCGGCGGTGGAAGGCTCTCCGCATTCGGATCGGGCGTGGGATGCGGCGGAGGAGGCGCGGAGTGCCGGAATTTTCCCTGAGGTAACGTGCGCAACTCAGCCAGTTGCCGCTCCAGCGATTCGACCCGCGCCGATAGCGCGGCGAGGTCCGCGGCGACTTGAGCTTCCTGGGTTGGCTGCTTCTGCTGCTCGTCCGGGACCATGGCAACTACTTTACCGCTATCGTGCGCGGGAGTGGTATAGAACTCCATCAATTGATACTCTTTGCGCTGAGGAAGAAGTCACTATGCCGGTGCGGGTCCTGGTGGTGGACGACGATGATTTAACTCGCGAGGTGTTGGCATTGTTGCTGCAGGATGCCGGCTATGCTGTCGAGACGGCCGATTCAGGAGATGCCGCCCTGCTCCATCTGCATGCCGCGCGGCACTTACCCGATGTAGTTTTGACGGATCTTCAGATGCCCGGAACGACAGGCCGGGAGCTGGCCCAACGGCTGCGCGATCTGTGCGGTCCCGCGGCGACTCTGCTGGCGATGAGTGCAAGTCAGCCCGACGACACCTCCGGCCGGCAGTTCGATGGACTGCTCTTGAAACCGTTCACCATGGAAGCATTCGCTGCGGCTGTTTCCGGCAGGGAACAAAGCGCGGCGGCGCAGAGATCGACCTGCGCGGACGAAGCTGTTCTGGACGAGGCCGTGTATCGCAAACTTCGAGAATCGATGCGGCCGCCGCAACTTGACAAGCTCTACACGCTGTGCCTGAACGATGCCGAGACACGTCTTTCGGCAATGCGGCAAGCGGCCGCGAACGGCGACGACGCGACGTACAAGAGAGAAGCGCACACGGTCAAAGGCGGGTGTGGCATGGTGGGAGCCCTTGAGATGCAAACACTTGCAACGTCAATGGAAAAGCGCGGTTTGAGTGATGACCATGTAGCTTCGCTTCAGCAATTCGCCGTGGCATGCGAACGCCTGCGCGGTATGCTGATCGCACGCGAAATCATTCATAATCGGGCCAGTGGAGTCTCAGGAGAACATGCGTGATGAAGGATGGAATGAAGAAGTCTGACGATGCAGGAGTAGCAGCGCCAATTCGTATCGTTGTCGCCGACGATCATCCTGTCGTGCGCTTCGGCGTAAAAAACATGCTGGAGAACGAACCCGGCTTCGAGGTCGTCGGCGAAGCTGAAGACGGCGATGTAGCCATCACCCAGACGCTTGAACTTGAGCCGGACATCCTTCTGCTCGATCTGGCGATGCCGCGCCTGCCTGGACTCGAAGCGTTGCGCGCGATCATGAATAAGTCGCCGCGGGTGAAGATCATCATGCTGACCAGCACCATCTCCACCCAGCAGGTCATCGAGGCGCTTCAGATCGGCGCGCGCGGAATCGTCCTCAAAGACGCGGTCGCCGGCGACCTCTCAAAATCGCTGCGTGCCGTGCTCTCCGGCGATTACTGGATCGGCGGCGAGCGCGTCGCGAATCTGGTGACCGCTCTGAACGCCCTGATGAAGGAAGCCGCCGCCGTCCCCGAACGCAAGACCTACGGCCTCACTCCGCGCGAGCTTGAAGTCGTCACCTGCATCGTCGAAGGCTGCAGTAACAAGGACGTCGCCAAGCAGTTCTCCATCAGCGAGGAGACGGTCAAGCGGCATCTGTCGAATATCTTCGACAAGACCGGCGTCTCGACGCGTCTCGAACTCGCTCTGTTTGCCATCGCTCACAAGCTGGTAACGCTCGAAAATTAGGTCGACCCGGCCATTCCGCGACCTTCAGTAGAATGAAGCAATGAGCGAGCTCGCGGCTTCAGACATTGTCGATTTGCTTGTGATTGGCGCGGGGCCGACTGGGCTGGCCTGCGCGATCGAGGCGCAACGGGCGGGGTTCACCGCCTTGCTGGTCGATAAGGGCTGCCTGTGCAACTCGCTCTTTCACTATCCGTCCAACATGACGTTTTTTACCACTCCGGAGCTGCTCGAGATCGGCAACATGCCCTTTTCGAGCCCAAATCAGAAACCCAATCGCAATGAGGCCCTGGAGTACTACCGCAAGGTGGCGGAGCACTACAGTCTGGATATTCGCCAGTATGAAAAGGTCGAGCGCGTCGACGGCAGTGACGGCGATTTCATCGTCCACACCACCGATCGTTTTGGCCGCATGCTGGAGCATCGCGCGCGCAAGCTCGTCGTCGCCACTGGCTACTACGATCTGCCCAACTACCTGGGAATTCCCGGCGAGGATCTCAGCAAGGTCAAGCACTACTATCACGAGCCGCACCCCTTTTACGACCTCGACGTGCTCGTGATCGGCGGCAAGAACTCCGCGGCCATCGCTGCGCTCGATCTATGGAGGCACGGAGCGAAGGTGACGCTGGTGCATCGCGGCGCGGAGATGCATCGCCATGTGAAGTACTGGATCCTGCCCGACATCAACAACCGTATTAAGAATGGCGAAGTGAATGCCTACTTCAACAGCAACGTGACCAGCATCACGGAAGACGATGTCACCCTGTCCACTACGCAAGGTCCTGTGACGTTGCCCAATCAGTTTGTCTTCGCGCTCACCGGCTATCATCCGGACTTCAGCTTCATCGAGGGACTGGGCGTAAGACTGGATGAAGCGAATGACCGTTGCCCGGTCTGCGATCCGGCCACGCTCGAGAGCAATGTCCCGGGAATTTATCTTGCGGGAGTGGTCGTCGCCGGGGAGCGCACCAACGAGATCTTTATCGAGAACGGCCGGTTCCACGGACAGTTGATCGCAGACAACCTGCGGGAAAAGTTGATGGCGGTCAACCGATAACGCGGCGCAAAAAACCTCTGACGCCCGCCCAGGTGAGCAGGCAGAACGAGGCCAGCAGCATGCTTAGGCTGATCCAGGGACTCATGTGGGGTAAGGCCGGCGTGACGGCGGCGCGCAGTCCCTCGCTCATATAGACGATGGGATTGATCAGCACGCCGATCTGAAGCCAGCGGATAGGCGTCAGCGCGGCCCAGGGATAATAGACGCAGCCCAGGAAGGTAATCGGAATCACCACGACGCCGAAGATCAACCCGATCTGCTGCGGCTTCACGCTGGTGCCGATGGTCAGGCCCAGCGCTCCGGCGGTCAGGCTGGCGAGCGCAATAACTGCGATCAGAAAAAACCAGTTGCCGACATGCGCGACGGGGCGCGTGGCCGGTACATAGTAGGCCAGCGGAAAGACTACGCAGGCAGCGATAACGCTCTGCACCGCGGAGAAGCAGATCTTCTCAATCGCCACAGCCGGCACCGGCAGCGGACACATCACCCGGTCATCGATCTCGCGCGTGATGCCGAACTCCTGCGCCAGCGGCAGAGCGACAGCCGCGATCCCGCTGAACATGATGGCAACCGCCATAAGCCCGGAGAGCAGAACCGTGCTGAACGCGCTCCCCGCCATCGCCCCGGTGGGGTTCATCGCCGCGCCTGCGCTCATGTGCGGAATCACATACGTGAAGACGAAGAGAAAGAGCAGCGGGTTCATGCAGACGCGAATGGCGAAAGGAATAAATTCGCGAAGAAGAACGTGGAGATCGCGAAGAAACAGCCCGGCGAAGGCGCGCGTGTACTGCACCATGGTTGAGTTATCGGCGCCGCGTCCGGTCTGCGGGTGGGCGGTTTCGAGTTCGGCCAGTTCGGTCATAAATATCCCGTAATGCCAAAAATTACTCGCGAAGGTCTCTTCCGGTTAGCCGGATAAAGACGGTCTCGAGGCTGGTTTCGGTGATCGTCAAGTCGCGCAGGCCGTAAGGGTTCGCCTCGCGAACGACATCGGACAGAAGGCCCTCCGCGCCATGAGCGAAGATGCGAACTCCCCTGGGAATGGCTTCCGCACTGACGACTCCCGAGAGCTGCTGGAGCCGTTGAATCAGCGCGGGAAGATTCTCCCGGCTGTGCAGGTCGAGCTCGTAGACCCTTTGCGCCCCGACCGATCCCTTCAGCGCGGAGGGCGTGTCCTGCACCAGGATTTTGCCGTGGTCGATGATGGCGACGCGTTCGCAGAGCTCGTCGGCCTCTTCCATATAGTGCGTGGTCAGCACGACGGTGATGCCTTCCTCGCGCAGGCCGCGCACGGCCTCCCACATCGCGATGCGGCTCTGTGGATCGAGTCCTGCGCTGGGTTCATCGAGGAAGAGCACCTTGGGATGATGCGCGATGGCGCGCGCGATCTGAACCCGCTGCGCAAGGCCGCCCGAGAGCTGCGCCGGATACGCCCCGGCACGCTCCGTGAGATGGAACTGAGAGAGCAGCCGGTTCGTCCGCTGCTTCGCCTCCGCCCGCGAAAAGCCGAAGTAAAGACAATGAAAGTTGATGTTTTCGAAGATGGTGCACGCGCGATCCAGGGTGTTGAACTGCGGCACGACACCGATGCAGCGCCGGGCCAGCGCTGGCGTTTTGACGACATCGATCCCGGCGATACGCACCCGGCCGGCCGTCGGCAGCGCACGTGTCGTGCACACGCTGATAGTTGTCGTCTTTCCGGCGCCGTTCGGTCCGAGAAGGCCAAACAGCTCACCCTCGCGAACGCTGAGGTCGATGTCGTCGACCGCAACGACACGCTGCTTGCCGTTATAGATCTTTTGCAGACCTTCAATCTCTACGATCACCCCGAACCATCCCCCTGGCGCGTCTTCGATTATATGCAACGTAGAGCGCGGCCCCGACTATCAACAGGCTTCGTTTCCCTCATTCACCAGCCGCGACGCGGATAACAACCTTTCCAAAGTGTGATGCCGACTGCATTCGCAGCAACGCCTCCCGCGCCTGATCGAAGGCGAAGACGCGGTCGATCACAGGATGCAGCTCCGCCTTCGCAATGGCGGCGTTCATCTGCTCGAACATCGCGCGCGAGCCGACATAGATTCCCTGCACACGAAGTTGTTTATGCAGAATCGGGGTCAAGGCAAGCGGCTCCGACGTTGCCGCCCCCGACAGAACGCCGATCTGCGTGACCACCCCTCCGACGCGCGCGGCACGCAACGACTGGCCAAAGGTGACCGCCCCCCCAACCTCGATGATGCGGTCCGCGCCCGCGCCTCCAGTCATCTCCGCAACCCACTTCGACCACTCCGGCCGCTCCTTGTAATTGCATCCCGCATCGAGCCCAAGCCCATACGCGCGGCTCAGCTTCTCATCGCTCGACGAGGTCCCGATCACCCTCCCCCCCAGAAGCTTCGCAAACTGCAGCGCAAACAGCGACACTCCGCCCGTACCCTGGATCACGACCGTTTCTCCCGGAAGCAGAGGCGTCGCCGGCTCTCCAGCATGATGCAGCGCATTCCACGCCGTCACCCCCGCGCAGGGAAGCGTCGCCGCCTCCTCATAACTCAGATGCTCCGGAAACCGAACCACTCCCTCCTCTGCAAGCAGTGCATACTCCGCAAGCATCCCATCCACATCTCCGCCAAGCGCCGCCTTCGATCTCTTCGCCGTCAGGGGCCCATCCAGCCACTGCTGCATGAAGATCCCGCAGACGCGATCGCCCACCCCAACGCGAGTAACGCCCTCGCCCACCGTCACAATCTCACCCGCGCCATCCGAACAAGGAATGCGCGGCAGCATCATCTTCGGGTTATAGGTCCCTCTCACAATCATCAGGTCGCGGTAGTTCAACGATACCGCGCAAACCCTGACCAGCACCATTCCCGGCGCAATTTGTAACATCGGCAGTTCGATCTGCTCCAGATGCTCCAATCCGAACTGCCGTACCTGGTAAGCCCGCATTCTGTCCTCCCAGCGCGTTGGATGCTTTTCGGTAAGAAATACACGAGATTCCGGCCGCAATAACGCAAAACGATTTTATTCTGGATTTCACCCGGCGTAGAATGGCCTTATGTCCAGAGGATGGGAGAGCAAATCCGTGGAAGAACAGCAAAATCAGGCTGCCGCTCCAAAGCCTGTCGCCGACGTGAATCACGCTGAAGCCGCGGATCGCAAACGCAAGCGCCAGGCCCTCGAGTTGCAACGGGAACGCATTTTATCCGAGCGGACCTCAAGCCCGCACCGGCGATCCGCCCTTACCCTGGCGCTCGCGGATATCGAAGAGAAGCTCACTGAGCTTGGCTGGTCGATCCACCTTTAGCCGACTAGCTGTGGCGATTCCCGATTAGCTGTGCCGGTTAAAGACCGTCGAATTAGCCTGGTCGATCGTCGTCATCACCACGTTATGAATATTCACATGCGCCGGCCGGCTCGCCGCCCACACGATCGCATCGGCAACATCCTCCGGCTGCAACGGCGTGATGTTCTGGTACACCTTCGCCGCTCTCTCCTCATCGCCTCGAAAACGCACCTTGCTGAAGTTGGTCTCGACCATACCCGCATCCACCGATGTCACCCGAACCGGCGTGCCCATCAGGTCGATCTTCAGCCCTTCGCTGATCGACTTCTCCGCCGCCTTGGTCGCGCAGTAGACCGCGCCGTTTGCATAAGTGATATACGCAGCAGTCGAGCCCAGGTTGATCACGTGCCCGCGTCCCCGCGCCACCATGCCGGGGACAACACTTCGCGTCACATACAGCAGCCCCTTCACGTTGGTATCGATCATCTCCTCCCAGTTCTGCGGGTCGTCCTCATAGACCTTGGCGAGGCCCCGGCTCAGCCCGGCATTGTTCACCAGAACATCGATCTCCTTCCACCCCGCGGGCAGGTTCGCGATCGAAGCTTCTACCGCGGCACGGTCCTGGACATCCAGTTGAAACGCATGCACCGCAGAGGCTCCGGCGGAGGTGAGTGTTGATCCAAGCTCCTGCAACGCGTCCAGCCCGCGCGCGCAGACGAGCACGCGGGAGCCCTCCCGTGCAAAGGCAATGGCAGTCGATCTGCCGATTCCCGAGCTCGCCCCGGTAATAAATACGGTCTTTCCCTGAAGAGATGCCATGACTTTTTATACCCCAAAAAAAGAAGAGGCCGCATTCACGCGGCCTTTTCCTTGAGTGTGGGACGAAAAGCTACTGCTGCGGCTGCGGTGTCGTTGGCGCCGGAGCAGCATCGGGGCTGCTCTGTTCCACGCCAATCGCATCGCCCGAAACCACCAGTTGCACGCGGCGGTTCTGCGCGCGGCCTTGCGCCGTATTGTTATCCGCTACGGGCTTTGCCTTGCCATAGCCAGTAGCCGAAATGTTGTCCGGTTGAACTCCCTGGGTTACCAGAAAATCCCGCACCGCATCGGCCCGGTTCTCCGAAAGCTTCTGGTTGAACTCGTCGCTGCCCACGCTGTCCGTGTAGCCTTCCACCTGCACCTTCAGACCCGGATAAGCCTGCAGAATTCCGGAGACCTTCGCCAGGCTGATCTGCGTATTCGGCTTCAGCGTGTACTTGCCGGTGTCGAATAACACATCGGACATATTTACGATCAATCCCCGCGCCGTCTCGCTGGTAGCCAGCACGCTGTTAAGCTGGGCGCGCAGTCTTTCCCGAACTGCGTTGGCATCCACAGCGCTCTTATTCGCGGCAGCCGCCCTTGCCTGCGCCTCGGCCGCGGCTGCTTCCGCGCGTGCACGATCGGCATCGGCCTGGGCTTGCGCGGCCTTGGCCCGTTCCGCGTCTAACGCAGCCTGCTGCGCCTGCAACTGCGACTGCTGCGACTGTGCTTCCGCGTCTCGTCTTGCGTTGTCGGCGTTCAACTGCCGTTCCGCGGCCTGCCGCCGCAACGTCACCAGACGAGCATCCTCCGCGCGCTGCACCGCCTGGCGCGCAAAGGTGATCTCCAGCATGCGATTGCCCTTCTTGTTCTGGTCGATTGCGGTCGCGTTCTGCAGATCCTGCAGCGCCTCCTTCATGATCTCGGGAGCGTATTTATCTGCCTCCGCAGCCCGCGCAATGCGGACCGCGTTATTCGCCTGGTACAACTCCAGCGGAGATTTTTCATCGCGCGTGATCGGGTTCGGATTCGACTTCGCACCCTCCGTCTGCGCGTAAGTGCCGCGCGGCAACAGAAGATAGTGCGCGTTCACCTTCTCCAGCACGCCGCTCGTCTTGTTGTTCAGGATCACATTCTGCAGCACCACCACGTCGCTCGGCTGGGTCACGGAAAAATACGGCTCTGCGGTAACGATCATCCCGAAGGACTGCAGCGCCGTCGTCACGTCGATGTTGTTCTTTGTTCCCGCGGGCAGCACCTCGCCAAGATTGTTCGGACGTCCGTCCGGAGTGATCGCCCACAGAACATACGTCAGATACTCCGGGCCAAATCCATTTGCCGGCGTCAGGCCCTGGAATCTCGCCTCGATGTGTATCCCACCCCGCTCGCTGGTGACCCTCGCCTCGCCCTTGGCCAGCGGCATCAGCGTTGTGCCCTTGAAACCGATGTTCGTCGCACCGTTGCGATGCAGATAGTTCACTGCGTCCAGATCGCGCTGGACCACCTTCACGCGATAGAGATAAATCCCATTGTCCTGCTTCTCAATCTGCGGCTGATCCTTCGGCGGCATCTGCGCCGTCGGGTTTGGCTCCTGGGCATAAAGTCCAGCGGTTCCCAATCCAAACGCTCCGGTAAACCCGGCGGCAAGCACTGCGGCCACAAAAAACTTCACGTTACGATCCATTCCATGTTCTCCTTGCACAACTCGATCTTCTCACCCGAACACACTGATTCTGCCATGAATTGGAGCTATTATGTGCGATGCGGAGTGAACCGCAAAGGGTGCACGAACCCGGGCTGGTTCACCGCCGGACGAGCTACAACAGAGCTGCAACAGAGCTAGAACAGAGAAGGACGCTCACAATCGGTTGAGAAAGCCGCGCACAAAAATGCCCTCCAACCAGACCGCCATGGCCGGCAATGGAGGGCATCGCGATTTCTTCTCTCTAAGCGCTGTGCTGATGCTGTGCCGCGCCGCGGTGAACAAAATGATACGGCGGCCAGGGCCCCGAAAGCTGCATCCGGCAATCCTTCAGTTCGAGCGTCGCCGACGTGTACTTGTTCTGATACCGCTCCACTGTCTTGTTGTCGATCAGATGAGCGATGTCCAGCAGCATCTTGCCCGTATCCATCCGTTTGCAGGTAATCTCTTCGGCAATCGGCAGAAACATGCGGTGCATCTGAATCGAAAGTGCGCGAGCCTTCGACTGGCGCTCCCGCTGACGGCTTGCACTCTCCCGCAAGCTGGTCAAATACTGCTGGCCGACCGTCATGTCGCGCGCCGAGTTGCCGGGGCAGATATCGTCCACCAGAACCTTCAAATGCATCTCGGCCTTGCCGCGCAGACGCTCGACGTTGGCCTGAAAATGGCGCTGATTCGATCGGACCGAGCGGCGCAGCGCGTCGTCATCCTGAAACGTCGTGCCAAAGCGGAAGGGAAGAACGGTCGACAGCTTGAAACAGTCGGCTATCACCCGGGCGTGGTCTTTAGCGGCCTGTTGATCCATGCGCGCGCTGTCTTCCGCAGTGTGCTCAGAAACAATAACGGCCAGATCGCTGGCCGGAAAAAGGAAAGTTTGATTACCGAACATACCCGACACACCGGTCAGGGGCATTGGGCGGCGGTGCCGGCAAAGTTCCGGAAAAGCCTGTCGTTCCGCAATGCAATAGGCGTACCATGCCATGTCTTTTTCCCTTCCAAAGCGCGCTGAGGGGTATAACCGCCCCTTCAGGAAGTTGTTATGAAATTCAAACCGATACGTAGATTGTCGGGAAGCTCTTCATGCAATAGGTCTTGTCTCTGAAATGCACCAGAATTAGTGAATTTCATCGAACCGAAACGGATAGTATGCCTATTGAAGTACGGTTGGCAACCCTTCGTTTCCCCGGAATCACTCGCGCGCGCAGGATGGACCTCAGAAAACCCGTCCGGGCGCTCCAACGCAGCTCGAATCGCAAAACCGCAACTCGTCCCAATCTATTGTGCGCCTAGGGCTTCCAGCGACCATTCGTCCCAGATTTCACCTCGGAATTTCATTCCCGGGACTATCTTCGCGGCCCTGGAATCCGGTAGCATCTAATATATGGCCGATATTGCTTTCCTCGAGTGCTCCCGTTGCCACCACCACGTCTCAGCCGACATACCCCAGACTGTATGCCCTCTCTGCGCCGGCTCGCTTTACGTGCGTTATGACATGGACAAGCTCAAAAAGACCGCGAAGCGTGAGGAAATCGCCGCCCGCGCCGCCGCTTCCCCTGCCAGCCTCGGCATGTGGCGCTACTCGAGTGTCCTGCCCGAGGTAACCCCTGTCACCCTCGGCGAGGGCTGGACCCCGATGATTCACAGCAAGCGCTATCCCGGCCTCTATATCAAGGAAGAGGGCGCCAACCCCACCGGCACCTTCAAGGCCCGCGGCCTGGGCATGGCGGTCACCATGGCCCGGCACTACGGCCTCCAGCACCTCGCCGTCCCCAGCGCAGGCAACGCCGCCGGAGCGTTGGCCGCCTATGCTGCCGCCGCCGGCATCACCGCCCACATCTTCATGCCCCAGGACGTCCCCCTGGCCAACTACCTCGAAGGCGTCGTCTATGGGGCGGAGGTCACTATGGTCGACGGCCTTATCTCCGACTGCGCCCGCATGGTCGCCGAAAACATGAAGGCCCAGAAGGAAGCCCACACGCCCATCAGCCAGGCCTGGTTCGACATCTCCAGCCTCAAAGAACCGTTCCGCGTCGAAGGCAAGAAGACCATGGGCTACGAACTGGTCGAGCAGCTCGGCTGGACCTACCCCGACGCTGTCTTCTATCCGACGGGCGGAGGCGTGGGCCTCATCGGCATGTGGAAGGCCTTCGAAGAGATGGAGCAGCTGGGCTGGGTCGATCTTTCAAAGACGGGGGGAAAGAAACCCAGGATGTACGCCCTGCAATCCAGCGGCTGCGCCCCCATCGCCAAGGCCTACGCCGAGCACAAGCCGGCCAGCGAGTTCTTCCCCAACGCGGCCACCTTCGCCGCGGGCCTGCGCGTGCCAAAGCCCTACGCCGATACCATCATCCTCGACATCGTCCGCGAATCCGGCGGCTCGGCCATCGCGCACCCTGATAGCGAAATCCTTTCAAGCATTCTCGACTGGGCCAAAAACGAGGGCATCTTCCTCTCTCCCGAGGGCGCCGCCGCCACCGCAGCCTACGACGCGCTCATCGCCTCAGGCGAACTCAAAGCCACCGACAAGGTCGTTCTCTTCAACACCGGCGCCGGCCTCAAGTACACCGACATGACCGCCGAAGCCATGCACCTCAAGCGTCCGCAGGGGAATCAGGAGAAGAAGACCGCTCTGCCACCCAGAACGCCCGTAGGCGGGATCATCACCCCGCAGTAGTCGACGGCGATCAAACTGGAAGAACGCCGAAATAGATTTCCACAGAAATATTTCAAAACCGTGGCACGTTGTCAGCGGCGCAAAATGTGACTGCGAATCACCACGATTTCACCAGCAATTCACCACAACTTCACCACGATTTATCACCCCAAATCAGCGCAAAATGTCCTCTAACACCAAGGAAAGCTCGGTTTTCTCGTCCCGATATTTAACTATCACCGGCGCCGCCAGACTCAACCCCCACTCCGCTCCTTTGCCCTTGGAAACCGCCCTGGACCCGGGCACCACCACCGCCCCTTCAGGAATAATCAGGGGCAGGTCTGCGGAAGCCTTGTAGATCTCGCCCTTTACCAGGTCATACACCGGCGTCCCCCTGGTCAACACCGTTCCAGCCGCCAGAACCGCGCGCTTCCGCACCACCGTGCCCTCATAGACCCCGGTATTTCCGCCAATCAGGCAATCATCTTCAATGATGACAGGGCTGGCATTCACCGGTTCCAACACTCCCCCAATCTGCGCCGCCGCACTGAGATGCACACGCTTTCCGATCTGCGCGCAACTCCCCACCAGGGCATGCGAGTCCACCATAGTACCCTCATCGACATACGCCCCCACATTGACATAGGAAGGAGGAATAACCGCAACTCCTTTCGCGACATAGGCCCCAGTGCGCACGCTGACGCCTCCCGGCACCACTCGCACACCATCCGCCACAACGAACCGCCGCACCGGATAGGTATGTTTATCGATGAAACGAAGGCTTTCGCCCCCCATCTCCATCATCGTGCCGATGCGAAACCCGAGTAGAATTCCGCGTTTCACCCACGCATTCACGCGCCATCCCAAGGGCAAAGAATTGTCCGGCTCCGCGGCCCGAAGCTCGCCTTTCTCCAGTGCACTGCGCAACTGGAAGAATGCGGTCTCCGCCTCGGCATTCCCGATGGCCGCGACGCCTTGCGCAAACCAATAGTCGATTCGTTCGTTCAACGCGCCGCTCAGATCCAATCTGCACCTTTCCCATTCCTAAAGCGATCCATCGGTCAGCAGCAATTCGATCTAAAACATGCGTAGATCGGCGCCAGTCGCAGGAACTCCCACCAACATGCCCAACTCACCTACCATTCGCTCCAGTTTTCGGCGTGTCGCGTCCGACACCGGCACCATCGGCAGACGCAGCACATCCTCGCCGCGACCTAACATCTGCAGCACGGCCTTGACTGGAGCAGGGCTGGCCTCCCAGAAGTGCGCCTGCATGAGACGGAAAAATTGCCGGTTGATGCGCCGAGCGTCCACCCAGTTGTTCTCCAACGCCGCGTGCACCATTCGCGCCATCTGCTCCGGAATAACATTCGAAGCCACCGATACCAATCCCGCTCCACCTAAAGCCAAAATCGGCAAGGCTAATGCGTCATCTCCGGCAAATACCTTGAAGTTTCGCGGCGCGGCTGTAAGCAACTCCGTGATTTGAGCCAGATTGCCGCTCGATTCCTTGATTCCAATCACATTCTTTAGTTCCGCCAGTCGCAGCACCGTCGCGGGTTCCAGGTTCGCTCCGGTTCGCGACGGAATGTTGTACAGCAATACAGGCAGCTCGGTCGCTTGCGCGATCGCCCGGAAGTGCTGATACTGACCGTCCTGGCCGGGGCGGTTGTAAAAGGGATTCGCGGTCAGAATTCCCGTCAATCCATGCACGCGTGACAGCTTTCGTGCGCGCGCTACAGCTTCATGCGTTGCATTGTGCGTGCACCCGGCAAAGACGGGTACTCGGCCGGAGGCTGCCCCAACGACAATCTCAACCACGCGCAGCCACTCCGCCTCTGTCAGAGTGGAAGCCTCGCCTGTCGTGCCACATGGAACAAGGAAATCGATCCCATGCTCAATCTGCCAACCGACCAGGGAATGCAGTGCCGACTCATCGACGCCGCCGTCCCGCCGGAAAGGAGTCACCAGCGCTGTTCCGCAGCCCATCAATTCCATAGTGACTGTAAGTTTACCGCGTCATGATAGTTGATCGGTTTGCTATCTTGCCCGATAAGCGCAGATCGCAAAGCTCCGACACTTCTCGTCAGGGTTTTTGAATTCAGGTCGTCAGCCTCGATATAACTCCGATGGAATGTGAAGCTCAGGCAGGCGCATCGCGGCAGCGCCGTTTACCGTCCCTGGCGGACTATCCATACACTTCACGAAGGCTGTCTGAAACCTCTCCATCTCAGATTTCGTTCCCACCGTGACACGCACGTAGCTGGGCATCGCGGACCAGGTGCGGCCGACAGCAACGTTCTCCTTTAACATGGCGATCTGAAATTCCCTGCCCGGGCGTTTCACGTCGACCATGAACATATTGCCCTGTGATCCCGGAACGATCTTGTAGCCGTGTTTGGTTAAGAACTCCAGCGTCTCCGAACGAATATCTGAATTGATCTTCTTACGCAGGGGCACGAGGTCTTTATCCTCCAGACTGGCACGGGCAGCGGCGGCGGTTGTGATCGAGACGCTGGCTGCGCCCTGATTCGACCGGTCAACATTTTTGAAACGTTCTAAGAGATCCGGTCTCGCGATGGCAAAGCCGGCCCGCAGACCAGCCATGCCGTAGATCTTTGAAAAGGTACGCATCACGATGACATCCTTGTCCTGCCTCACTAAATCAATGCAGGATTCGTCGTCGCAGAAATGATGATAGGCCTCATCGACGATCACGACCGAGCCCCTGGGTTTGTTATTCACCAGCCAAACGAGGTCGGCCTTGGATGTCATCGTGCCCGTAGGATTGTTTGGGTTCACAATGTAATAGGCTCCGGGTGACGGATGCGCCTTCACCATTGCCTTCACGTCATGGGCATAGGTCGCGGTCAGCGGGACCGGATACTTGGGAGCATTCATTCTATCTGCGGCGCGTGGCCCCTGCTCGTAGCTCGGGTCGCCATAGATCAGTGGCTTATCCGGGCTGATATTCGACATCAGCGCAAGGTCCAGCGGGCCGCTTGAACCGGGATAGAACTCGGAGTAGTCGTTTTTCAGGTCAAACAGCTGATTGTAGATGGCGATCGTCTTGGAATATTCGTCGAAGTGATAGCGGCCGCCTTGTCTTGACGTGTTGCCTATCGCGGTCAGTGCCGATTGCGCCGGCCCAAGTGGATTTTCGTTTGCGCTGATAACGACGGTATCCGAGGGGAATTGCATACTTCGCGCGCCGCCCCCTGAGGCCGGCTGCGGGACCGTTTGCTGCAACGCTGCAAGAACTGGAACGGAAGTGGCCGCCGCCGACGCGGCGCCGAGTGTCCGCATAAACGATCTGCGCGAGATGCCTTGCGTTCTATCGGAGTTCATAGGAATTTCTCCTCAAAAGTTCGGTTGCAGCCATGCGATACACGGAATCTTCGCTGAGGACGAGAGATGCAATTGCGGCACTGCCCAGGAGGACTCAAACAAAAAAGACCCGTGCGAATTGAGATTCAATCTACTGCCAATAATCGGCAAATACCAGAAAAATTATGCACTCTCTCAGCACAAATTGACTGGAGATCGAATACAAGTTCATCCTGCAACCTGTGGGAGTCCCCCCGTCGGGGTGACGATCCGGCTTGCGCCCACACCGAGATAAGGACGGAAGGAATCCCGTTCTCTTCGCTGCATGCGCCTCCAGGAGCGCACTTAGCGGCCTTCAAAAATGTGAAGGATTCAAATGCAGGGCGCCGACAGTTTTCTGAAAAGAGGGGAGTTTAAGAGAGAAAGCCCCATCCTCGAAAGGATGGGGCTTGATAATATGCCGGCGATCACCTAATCTCCCACACACTTACGCGTGCAGTACCATCGGCCCAACGAGGCTTAACTTCCGTGTTCGGGATGGGAACGGGTGTGACCCTCGTAGTAAACTCACCGGCAAATTTGAGGCGCGTTGAAGGCCCCCTTTCCGGGAAGCCGCCTGAAGCCGAAATCCTGAGCGTTTTTTTGCGAAGGATCTGCTTCTGCACCTCGTATTTCAAAGAATCTCGCTCTCGCGATCTTCCACAACTGAATAGATTGAGCAGACATTTACCAAAAACGTATTAGTTATATCTCTATAACTACAAAGCTTGTATTGAATGACTCGAGAACAGTGGACATGATCTCGAAAGATCGTATTATCACTGCGCAGAGTAAATTCTATGGACAAGCCGAACGGGCGATTAGTACTGGTAAGCTACACGCATTGCTGCGCTTCAACCTCCAGCCTATCAACCAGGTGGTCTTCCTGGGCCCTTCATTTCCCTTTTGGGTTGGGAGATCTCATCTTAGAGCGTGCTTCCCGCTTATATGCATTCAGCGGTTATCACAACCGAACTTCGCTACCCAGCCGTG
>DATAVY010000083.1:0-14159 GCA_036267495.1 Edaphobacter sp. | reverse complement strand
CGCAGGACCGGGGAAGTCGTGGCGATTAGGGGAGTGAAGGTTGATCGATCCGAATGAGGGGGATGTGCGGTTTGAGAATGAGGGTTCGCTGAGGCCGCTGCCGGTGGTGCGGGAGCGGACGGTGGTGATGCGGGCGGTGGGGTTGACGAAGATTTATGCGGCGGTTGCGGAGCGGAGCGGGGCAGGACGACCGGCGCTCGAGTTGTTTCGCGGGCTGGATTTGCGGGTGCATGCGGGTGAGATGGTCGCGATTGTGGGGGAGAGCGGCGCGGGGAAGAGTTCCCTGCTGCATCTGCTGGCTGCGCTGGATACCCCTACGGCGGGAGAGGTGTGGTGCGGGGAGAGCCGATTGAGTGGATTTACGCCGAAGCAGGCGGCGGAGTTTCGCAACCGGGATGTGGGGTATGTGTGGCAGTTTCATTATCTGCTGCCTGAGTTTACGGCGCTTGAGAATGTTGCGATGCCGCTACTGGCTCGCGGGTGGGGGCGGGGGGCGGCGTTGGAGAAAGCGGCATTTTGGCTGGGTGAGGTGGGGCTGGCGGATCGGACGGCGAACCGGTCGGGCGAGTTGAGCGGAGGGGAGCAGCAGCGGGTGAGCCTGGCGCGGGCCTTGGTGACCGAGCCGAAGATACTGCTGGCGGATGAGCCGACGGGGGACCTGGATGGGAAGACGGCGGAGGCGGTGTTTGGGCTGATCCAGCGGCTGCATGAGGCCCATGGGCTGACAAGTGTGCTGGTGACGCACAATCTGGACTATGCGGAGCGGTGTGACCGGGTCCTGCGGCTGAGGGAAGGGCGGCTGATAGATGCTAAGACTGAACCGCTCGCGGATTGACGGGGAGGGCACGGATTAAAAGCTTGTTTTGTTGGATTTGAAGATGGCTGCTCCCGCATTCAGCGGAAAAGCGTCTATCAGGCTCCCCAGCTTTTATCCGCGTAATCTGTGGTCGATTTGGGTTTTAAGTATTGAGGCGTGCACCTAGTTTGGTGCGGGTTTTGCACAGCGAGCATCTAAAGTGTGGCGAGAAGGATGCTAAGTTATGCATAACTTTTGAGGGATTTCAGGGATTTGACGAGGACGATACACTGTAAGTGTGGAATGGGTGCTTTGTAACTTGAAGTTACCTGGTTAGTCCTCGAAAGGGAGCGGCACAGGGGACGGTTGTTCGGGACCAATGGCGCTATTCGGCCTTCGGGTTGAGTGGCAGCCAGCTTGAAGGGGATGTCATGTTCGAACGCTATACGGAGAAGGCGCGCCGGGTTATCTTCTTTGCCCGGTATGAAGCTAGTCAGTTTGGGTCGCCTTATATCGAGACTGAGCATTTATTGCTTGGGCTGTTGCGCGAGGACAAGGCACTGACGAACCGCTTTTTGCGGTCGCACGCGTCGGTGGAGTCGATACGCAAGCAGATTGAAGGGCATACGACGATTCGGGAGAAGGTGTCGACTTCGGTCGATCTGCCGCTGTCGAATGAGTGCAAGCGAGTACTGGCCTATGCGGCGGAAGAGGCCGAGCGGCTATCGCATAAACATATTGGGACGGAACATCTGCTGCTGGGCCTGCTGCGCGAGGAGAAGTGCTTCGCCGCGGAGATTCTGCAGGAGCGTGGGTTGCGGCTGCCGGCGATTCGTGAGGAGCTGCAGCGGACGACGCAGGAGAAGACGCCCTCGTCGCAGTCGAGCAAGGGGCAGCGTGGCGAGCAGAGCATGCTGGCGGAGTTTTCGCGTGACCTGACTCAGAGTGCTATGGACCAGCAGCTCGATCCGCTGGTCGGGCGCGATGCTGAGGTGGACCGGGTGATCCAGATCCTGTGCCGCCGGACGAAGAACAACCCGGTGCTGATCGGCGAGCCCGGTGTTGGCAAGACGGCAATTGTGGAAGGCCTTGCGCAGAAGATTGCCGATGGTGAGGTGCCGAGTTTCCTGGCGGACAAACGCGTGCTGGCATTGGACCTTTCGCTGATCGTTGCCGGCACGAAGTATCGCGGGCAGTTTGAAGAGCGGCTGAAGACGATCATGAAGGAGTTGATGGAGAACCAGAACTCGATCGTGTTCATCGATGAGCTGCATACGCTGGTTGGCGCCGGGTCGGCTGAGGGATCGCTCGACGCGGCGAATATTTTGAAGCCGGCGTTGAGCCGCGGCGAGATTCAGTGCATTGGCGCGACGACTCCTGCGGAGTACCGGAAGTCGATTGAGAAGGATCGGTCTTTGGAGCGCAGATTCCAGGCGGTGAAGGTGCCGCCGCCGAGTGAAGAAGACGCGATCAAGATCATCATGGGGATCAAGGAGAAGTACGAGAAGTTTCATGCGGTGTCCTACACAGATGATGCGATTACGTTTTCGGTGTCGCACTCAAGCCGGTATATTCCCGACCGGTTTCTGCCGGACAAGGCGATTGACCTGATCGATGAGGCGGGTGCGCGGGTGAAGCTGCGGCAGACTTCGATGCCGGAAGAACTGACCGAGGTGCAGAAGCGGATCAAGTTCATCGTGCACAGGATGGAGAACGCGATTGCGAATCATGAGTTCGAGAAGGCGCGGTTCTACTCGGATGAGGAGCGCAAGGAGCGGGAGAATCTGCGGGCGCTACGGGACAAGTATCACCTGGATGATTCTTCGGCGGGGATAGTGACGCGCGGAGACATCGAGGATGTTGTGAGCCGGTGGACTGGGGTGCCGATTACTTCTCTGAAGGAAGAGGAGACGCAGCGGTTGCTCCGCGTCGAGGAAGAGTTGCACAAGCGGGTGATCTCGCAGGACAAGGCGATTGGCGCGCTGGCGCGGGCGATCCGGCGGTCACGGGCTGGGTTGAAGAATCCGGCGCGGCCGATTGGCAGCTTCCTGTTCCTTGGGCCTACGGGCGTGGGCAAGACGGAGATGGCGCGGACGCTGGCGCAGTTCCTGTTTGGATCGGAGAAGGCGCTGATCCGGTTCGACATGTCGGAGTTCATGGAGAAGCATTCAGTCTCGAAGCTGATCGGCTCGCCTCCGGGATATGTCGGGTATGAAGAGGGCGGCCAGCTTACGGAACGGGTGAAGCGCAATCCTTATTGCGTGGTGCTGCTCGATGAGATTGAGAAGGCGCATCCGGATGTGTTCAACCTGTTGCTGCAGGTGTTTGAAGACGGGCAGTTGACGGATGGCTTGGGCAATACGGTCGATTACAAGAACACGATCATCATCATGACTTCGAATATTGGAGCGAAGCATCTGCAGAAGCGGCAGGGACTTGGGTTTCAGAGCGAGAAAGAAGATATGGTGATGGACAAGATGGAGGAGCTGGTTCGCGGCGAGGTGAAACGGACGTTCAATCCGGAGTTCCTCAATCGTCTGGACGAGATCATCATCTTTACCTCACTGTCGGATTCGGACCTGATGCAGATTCTCGAGCTGCTGGTGCAGCAGCTGAATACCAATCTGGTGCACAAGGCGATCACGATTTCGGTGACCGATGATGCGAAGAAGTGGATTATCGAAAAGACGGTTGCGGACAGAACGTACGGTGCGCGGCCTCTGCGCAGGGCATTGCAGCGGTTCGTTGAGGATCCCCTGTCGGAGGCGCTGATCGGCGGCGGGATCGTTGAACGGCCGGCGTTCCTTGAGGTTTATATGGAGAACAACCAACTTTTCTATAGGCCGGTTTCGGTTGATGGCGAAGAGAAGATGGCGGGAATGGCATTGACTGCGGTGTAAAGATGGTTCCAGGTTGCCAGTTTCCGGTTGCCAGTTGAAAAGCGAAATGCCTCGGTGATAAGCCGGGGCATTTTTTGTTGTGGCGTATTGTTTTGTTGGGAGGGTTGTCCTTATGGATCGTCGAGAGTTCGCGGCTTTGCTGCCGGCTTTATTGGCTGGGCCGGGTTTGGTGGTCGAGAGCGCGGATGGACAAAGCGCGAGTTTGCAAGTGATTGAGTCGGGCGTGTTCAAGCCTTCGCCAGCTAAAGCTGGGTCCATGGCGGGACACTCTTCGAGCCGCTACCTGGCGGGAATGTTGAAGGCGGGGAATATTCGGCTGGAGATGCACGAGTCGACGATTGAGCCAGGGGCGGAGCATGAGGCAGTGGGAACGCATCTGCATAGCGAGATCTGGCTGGTGCGCGAGGGGACGGCAGAGTTGACGACGAATGGCGTGGCGAGGACGATGGTGGCCGGGGATGTGGGGATCTGTTGTGCGGGGGATAAGCACTTCATCGCAAATACGAGCGATAAGCCGGTGACTTATTTTGTGGTGACGGTAGGGCCGCCGGAGTAGAGGAAGAGAAGCCCCGGAGCGGCTAAAGAGAACGCTGAAATGTGCCTCTCCAAACAAAAAATGTAGCTCAGCGGCTAAAGAGGCTGCGGAAAAACTGGCTCGCGAAATAAAAAGCGTACCTCAGCGGCTGAAGCCGCGTCGCAAAGTGAAGCACTTATGGCACGGATGAATCCGTGCCCTTAAGCAAAACAGATTTTTCCGCAGCCTGTGAAGCCGTGCCCTTAAGCAAAACGGCGTGTTTCAACAAAGCCCCTGATCATCGCAACGATTTTTTCATAGGGCCACTTAATCCAAATGCAACGACAAAAAATAAGTTAATCCTAAATCGGTTGATCCTCGCACCAACGACAGAGACTCAATCTGAGCTGGCAAAGACTGGGACTGGGGCCCCGGTCCGTTTGCGGGTGAGGAAGTAGGTGAGCAGGATTGCAGCGCCGATGGCTCCTACGACTGCGTCGGTGCCGGCGAGACCTCGTGCTCCCCATAGCTTGCCGCCGCGGCCATCGAGAGCGGTCATGTAGACGACGGGCACGTTGCCGAGTGAGTTGATGATGGAATAGCGACCGCTTCCGCTCTTGCCGGACTGGCCGAGAAACTCGAGCACAACGGCGGTGAACATGGCGTAGCAGGTGCCGATGGTGAAGAGATAGAGGGTCGCTCCGAGGAAGTAGGTCGATGGGCTGAGTGGACCGAGCCACAGAATGACGAGGAGCACCTGGTTGAGGAGACAGACGGATAGATAGGCGACCGATGCGCGTATTCGGGCCGGAACCAGGGTCGCGGCGAGCGCGCCGGAGGCCGTGAGGAGAGCTCCAGCGAGACCGTTCATCCATGCGATCTGCTGGCCGCTGACGTGGTAGTCCTGCGCGATGCCGGGAAGCAGGCCGATGAGGGCTCCGCTGGCCATGGGAAAAAGCATGAGCAGGGTGTACGGGACGGCACGCCAACGCAGGAAGGTGGATTTGAATTCCTGCCAGATACAGGCGAATGTTTGCTTGATGTCGCGGCCCTTCTCTCTGGTTTGCTCGGGGGCTGCAAGAGCCGCGAAGGACGGAAGGGCAATCAGGGCTGCGGCGACCCAGCCAAGGGGTCCCATGCCCATCCGCTCTGCGAGGCGGGCGAGGACGAAGACGCCCAGAGCGCCGAAGGCGAGCGCTGCCGCCTGGTAGACGCTGCTGGCTTTGCGGCGGGTCGCTTCGCTGCGGAGAGTGCCCATCATTCCACCACAACTGGAGACGATCAACTGGCCAAAGCAGGCGCTGAGAAACATGAGGGCGACGGAAGAGGGAGTGTCGAGCCTGCGGCCGTGGAAGGCAGCGGCAAGGGTGAGGGCGGAGGCTACGGCTCCGACGATGAGCCAGGTGCGGCGGCGAATCCAGAAGTCGGTGATGGGACTCCAGAGAAAGTAGATGGTTTGGGGCAGGATAAGAAGCGAGATGATTTCGGAGCTTCGGCCGATACCGACGCCCTGCTTGCGGAGCAGATAAGAGAGGACACCAGCGATGATGCCAAATGCAAGGACTGCATTGGGTGCAATGAGTAAGCCGAAGAGCCAGGGACGTTCCTTTTGGGGGGACAGGGTTGGATCGGCGGCCTGCTCCAGGGCGGGTTCGTGCATGCGAATGACGGTAGCATGCGGGTCGCGTCTTCGGCGCAGAAATTAAATGAGAAAACCCCGGTTTCCCGGGGTCTGGACTGGCGATGGTTCCTCTAAGACGAGGATTGGGACAAGGGTTGGTTAGACGAGAGACTGGGCTGTTTTAACGGCGCTTTGCACGACGTCACCGGCTTTATCGACGACGTTCTCGACGTGGCCGCGAGTGCGTTTGACGGCTTTTTCGGCTTCTTTGCTGAGGCGCTCCGCCTGGTCCTTGAGGTAGTTGGCGGCGTCTTCAAGGTAATCGCCTGCGTCCTCGACTCCCTTGCGAAGTTGTTTGCGGGTCTTGACCCCGGTTTGGGGAGCGTAGAGAAGAGCTATGGCCGCTCCTGCGGTGACGCCAATGGCGAAGGCGAACCAGTAGTTTTTTGCGTTCATTGAGAATACCTCGTGCTTGATTTTGTGGTTCTCTTCCCTACCTCTTTGGATTCAGGCCGATTGCGATTGGTTGGTTAGTTTCCCAGTTTAGCCCGGAATACCGTTCTTGAGAGCGCGAGTCAGACTGCGAGGCCGGCCAATTCCCTTGCCCTGAGGAAGATTCGAGTGAACATGGTGCGGTTGAGACGGCCGGTGTTGGTGTTGCGCAGCGAAGGATGATAGGTAGCCAGCAAGTGGAGACCGTTGGGTAGAAGATAGTGGGCGCCGTGGGAGAAGCGATACTCGGATTTGCGGGCGATGACTGCGGCGTCGAGCAGGAAGGCGAGATATCCATCGAAGGCGATCTTTCCCAGGCAGACGATGACGCGGACGCGCGGGAGGGCGAGAATCTCGGCGGCGAGGTGGGAGCCGCAGTTGCGAATCTCCTGCGGGTGAGGCTTGTCTCCGGGCGGAGCGCAGCGGACGACGGAGGCGATCCAGGCATGACGGAGCTTGAGTCCGTCGTCGCGGTGGATGGCACGGGATTTGCTGGCGAGGCCGAGCTCGTGCAGGACGGGATACATGAAGTCGCCGGAGCCGTCGCCAGTGAAGGGGCGACCGGTGCGGTTGGCTCCGTGGGCTCCGGGGGCGAGGCCGAGAATGAGAATGCGGGCGCGATGGTCGCCGAAGCCTGGGACAGGCCGAGCCCAGTAAGTCTGGTCCTGGTAGGCGCGGCGCTTGATTTCCCCGATGCCGCGGCAGTAGGCCCGGAGACGGATGCAGCGCTCGCAGGCGACGATGTTTTCGTGAATCTGCTGCAGAAGCGGAGACGTAATCTGTGCGCTGGAGGGTGTCACTGCATCCCATGATAGTAGGAGTGAGGCGTTGCGGGGCGTGAGGTAGGCTCCTCTTTACGTAGAATGATTTTGCTGCGAAGCGAAAGACAGGCGACGAGTTGAAAGGACGAGTTGGAAGATCCACGGCTTAGCAGGATGTACTGGGCTCTCCTGAAGCAGGGGGTGGGCCAGTGGCGCAAACGGCTCTGGCGAGCGGCAGTGATGCGTTCGGGGTTGTTGACTTTCATGCTGCTGACACTTGTGTTGGCCGGGTTGGCGTTCGGATGGCACGAACACAGGCTGGGGCAGTTTGCTCAGTTGAAAAAAGAGATCGGCAAGCGGCCGATACAGTATGTCACTGTGCGGCCCGGCGGGCAGGATGCGGTTCGGCTGGAGCGTTCGCAACTGCTGGGAGGGAGCGGACCGGAGTTTCTTTCCGCGACGCTGCTGCCTGGAAGGGCAATGAACCTGCTTCAGATTACGGCTTATGTTCCGGCAAAGGGAGAGGTGAGTCTGCTTGCCTCGCCGACGCTGGACGAGGCGGCACAGTTGCTTACCGGGACAGGGATCGATGCGACGGGAGCGAAGAGCCTGACGATGGGAGCGGCGATTGAAGTTCCCTGGGCGAGCCGAATCGCCGGAACTCCGACGCCGAATGAAAAGAACGTCATGACGGTGTGGCGCGGAATGCGCTTGACTCTGCCGGCCGAGGCAAAAAATAGCTATGGAACCGGCGTGGCTGCGGCAGGACTGTTCCTGAAACAGGCGTCGGATTCGGTAAGCGACAACGTGATGCCGGACGGCGGAGAGACGCAGGCTACCTTTGAACCTGGCAACTTCGACGGTCACTGGCCTTCGCGTACGGAGATTAGGACGACGGTATCGCTGAGCGGGCGGGCGATCAACCTGAAGATCGTCGCTCTGAATACGGGCGACACGGCGGAGCCGATCGGGATCGGGTGGCATCCTCGATTTGCGATCCTGAATGGCAACCGCGCACAGATGAGGTTGCGGCTGCCGCAGGCGATGCGGGTCGAGGTCAAGGACCGGCGCACCGGCCAGTTGAGCGGACGCCTGTTGCCGGTGGAAAATACCGAATACGATTTTACCGGGCGCACCGGCGCGCAGTTGGGGGCGTTGAATCTCGACGACATTTTTGTGCACCTGCGGACGGGACTGCTGGAGGACGGTCCGGTAGCCGAGTTGCGCGATCCGGCGAGCGGCTATGGGCTGCGCATCACGGCGATGACATCCACCATCAAGGCGATACGGGTATATGCGCCGCTGGATGGATCGTTTATTTCAATTGAGCCGCAGTTCAACTACGACGATCCGTTTGGACGGGAGTGGCCTAAGGACGAAGACACAGGGATGGTGGTGTTGCAGCCGGGACAGTCGACGCAGTGGAAGATTCGGCTGGAGATATTTCCGTTGAGTTCGGGCCAGCCGGACTCCCTGTGAAGCGAGGCGGATGAACCGGCCTGCGGATGGATGTCTTTCGGCTGAAGAGAAGATGGCGCCAGGTTTGACCCTCTCTATCGAAGCCTCGTACAGTAGTAGAGAGGCGTAGACTGCGGTCGTCAGCGCAATGGCGACGCGGTAAAGACAAGACGTTTCCCTGGAAGGCATGGATTTGACCCCGACTGAGATGACAGAGACTAACGAGACTGCAGAGCAGCAGTCCGAAGCGGCGCATACGCACACGCATGAGCATGAGCACCAGCATGTTCCTGCGCTGAACCCTGAACTGAGCCGGGAGATTGAGGTTGAGGTTGGGGCGGATGAGGTTTCGAAGAGTTTTAAGACCGTGGTGAAGCGGTATCAGAAGCTGGCCAGGATCCCGGGTTTTCGCGCGGGCAAGGTGCCGGAGTCGCTGATCCGGTCGAAGTTTGTGAAGGAGATCCGCCAGGAAGTTCTGGAGAGCCTGGTTGCGGAGCGGTTCCGCAAGGCGATCGATGAGCGGAAGCTGAGACCTGTCTCGGAGCCGCAGTTGTTGGACATGCAATTGTTCGACGGGCAGCCTTTGAAGTTCAAGGCTGCATTCGAGGTTGCGCCGGAGATCGATATTGCGGGATACGATAGCGTTCGCGTAGCAAGGCCAGATACGGCGTTGACGGATGACGAGTATCAGTCGGAGTTGAATCGCGTGCTGGACAGCCACGCCACGGTTGAGCCGGTGGAAGAAGATCGCGCGCTGGCGGATGGGGACTGGGCAGAGATTCAGTTTCGCGGCGAGGTGAAAGACCTGGCACAGACAGTGACGGAGGATGGAGTGCAGAATGCGTCCACATCTCCGACGCAGGCTCCGATTACTGGCGAAGATGTGCTGATTGAGATTGGCGGCAAGAATACCCTGGCTGCATTCAACGATGCGCTGCGTGGCGCCAAGCCAGGGCAGGAACTGAAGTTTGAGGTGGACTATCCGGCGGACTTCGGGGAGCGGCGGCTTGCGGGGCACAGCGTGAGTTACGACGTGACGGTGAGGGGGATCAAACATAAGAGCTACCCGGAGCGGGACGCGGAGTTTGCCAAACAACTTGGCAACTATGAGAGTTGGGAGGAGTTTGAGACCAAACTTCGTGAGCATGCGGCAGACCGCAAGAGAAATGCGCTGGATGATAGCGCGAAGGACAAACTGCTGGGCGAATTGGTCGCACGGTTCCAGTTCCCTGTTCCGGAGGCGTTCGTGCAACAGCAGATTGAAGCGCGGCTCGACCGCGGACTGCGGGCGCTGGCGCAACAAGGGATGTCAGTGGACGATATGCGCAAGCTGGATTTTGTACGGCTGCGGGAGGCGCAACGCGAGCAGGCGGTGAACGAGGTGAAAGCTTCGATGGTGCTCGACCGGATCGCTGAGGCCGAGGGCGTGACGTTAAGCGAAGAGGATGTGGATCGTGAGCTGCTGATGCTGTCGATTCAGTCGCGGGAGCCTTTGGAGACGCTGCGCGACAGATTGTCGAAAGATGGTGGGCTGGACCGGATTCGCGAGCAGATGCGGCGCGAGAAGACAGGAAGCGTGTTGTATGACAAGCTGAGCGCGTAAGCTACTCGCGTCGTTACGGAAAAGGCAAAGCCAATTCCTCCTGGTTGCCGCGACTGACAACTAAAGCTCAATGACCAACAAGGAATCATGAAAGTGAGAGTGCGATGGGATTAGTACCGATGGTGATCGAGCAGACGAGCCGGGGCGAACGCGCCTACGACATCTACAGCCGTCTGCTGCGCGACAACATCATTTTTCTGGGGACGCCGATCGACGACAACATCGCGAATGTGATCATTGCGCAGATGCTGTTCTTGAGCGGCGAGGACCCGGAGAAGGACATTCAGCTGTACATCAACTCGCCGGGTGGGTCGATCACTGCGGGACTCGCGATCTATGACACGATGCAGTACATCAAGAACGATGTGGTGACGTTCTGTATCGGGCAGGCGGCCAGTATGGGCGCGTTTTTGCTGATGGCGGGCAAAAAAGGCAAGCGGTTCGCTCTGCCGAATTCGCGGATACTGATTCATCAACCTTCGATGGGCGGCCTTAGTGGACAGGCTACCGATATCGATATTCATGCGCGGGAGATACTGCGCATTCGTGAGATTACGAACAAGCTGATGAGCGCCAGCACGGGGCAGACATTGGAACGGATCGAACGCGATGTGGAGCGCGACTTTATCATGACTGCCGCGCAGTCGAAGGAGTACGGGATCATCGACGACATTATCGATCGCCCGCGGACGTAACTGCCGCTTTGTCTCAGCGGGCAGAGAGCCCTTGGCCTTGCCGGGGTCCAAGGAAGTCGGGACCTTGAGTGGGTATAGAAACCTGGGCCTGCCGGACTAAAACCTGGACCCGGCGGGTCTAAGAACCTGGGCTCTGCGGGCCTGGGCTTCTCTGCAATTGGTTTACCGTCTATGACCATTTCGAGGTACAGCGGGTGGCACCTGGGCAATGCTTTACAGGATGAAACGGGTGTAAACTCAAAACGTTGTCCTGTTCTCGGGGACCACTCAGGGGGCTGTCGCATCTATGAAAACGTCACGGGGCTCAGACGAATCACTTCGTTGTTCTTTCTGCCATAAATCGCAGGACGCTGTTGCCAAGCTGATCTCGTCTCCATCGGACTACCCACGAGCCTATATCTGCGATGAGTGCGTGGCGGTGTGCAACTCCATTCTCGAAGACGATCGCACAGAGACACAGCCTGGGGTCGCGCCGGCCCATCTGCCAAAACCGCAGGAGGTCAAGGCGTTTCTGGATGAGTACGTGATTGGGCAGGACCAGACGAAGAAGAAGCTGGCGGTGGCGGTCTATAACCATTACAAGCGGATCCAGATGAACAAGACGCGGGGCAACGATGTAGAGGTTGCGAAGTCGAACATTCTGCTGGTGGGACCGACGGGATCGGGCAAGACTCTGCTGGCGCAAACAATGGCGAAGATGCTGGATGTGCCGTTTGCGATAGTGGACGCGACCACGCTGACCGAGGCCGGATACGTGGGTGAAGACGTCGAGAATATTATTTTGAAGCTGCTGCAGGCTGCCGACGGGGATGTGCAGCGGGCGCAGAGTGGGATTATTTATATCGACGAGATCGATAAGATTGGGCGCAAGGATGAGAACCCATCGATTACCCGCGATGTTTCGGGCGAGGGCGTGCAGCAGGCATTGCTGAAACTGCTGGAAGGCACGGTGGCCAATGTTCCCCCGCAAGGAGGACGCAAGCATCCGCATCAGGAGTTTACCGCTGTCGATACGACGAACATTCTTTTCATCTGCGGCGGAGCGTTTGTTGGCCTGGAAAAGGTGATCGGGCGTCGCATCGGCAAGAAGGCGCTCGGATTCAAGGCGATTGCGGATCCGGATGCGAAGGATGGCGATGTAACGCCGATCCGGGCGCAGCGCGATGCGGAGCTGTTGCGGCAGGCTGAGCCTCAGGATTTGCTGAAGTATGGGTTGATTCCGGAGTTTGTGGGACGGCTGCCAGTACTTGGCATTCTGGATGAACTGGACGAGGCAGCACTGATCGAGATTCTGAGCAAGCCTCGCAATGCAATCCTGAAGCAGTATTCAAAGCTGTTCGAGTTTGAAGGAGTGAAGGTGAACTTCACGGATGAGGCGGCGCGGGAGATTGCGCGGGAGGCGCTGCAGCGCAAGGTAGGCGCGCGCGGCTTGCGGATGATTCTCGAAGAGTTGATGCTGGACCTGATGTACTATGTTCCGGGCAACAAGAAGGTGAAAGATCTCTCGATTACCGCCGAGATGGTGAAGAAACACAGCCTGATGCTGCCGATGATGCTGGAGAAGGCTGGTTAACAAATATGCCCGGGCGCGCAAGTATGCCGCTATGCGGGATTCGCGCGTTGCGGGCGGTTTGGAAAGAGTGTTAGTGGTGAACTCCCGTTTTAGCCCGATTGGGACCTCCAATTCCACAGACGTTGCATTTTGCCGGCTGCACTGCGCGGCCCAACGAATTAGAATGACCTGAAGCCGCGACACCGATGCATCGTTATCGGTGTTTCAACGTCTAATTGGAGAGCGATGACCAACCAAGCCAAAAAAACGCTGAGCGGCGATGTTCGCAAGCTTCCGATGATGCCCATTCGTGACATGGTCATCTTTCCGCATATGATGACCCCGTTTGTGGTGGGGCGGGAGTCGAGCGTGCGGGCTCTGGAAGAGGCTCTGTCAGGCGACAGAAAAATTTTTCTGGCGACGCAACACGATGCCTCGGTAGATGAACCCAATGCTGACGATATTTATGAGACGGGAACAATTGGGAATATTGTCCAGTCTGTGAAGATGCCGGACGGAAATATTAAAGTATTGGTTGAAGGCGTGGAACGGGCGCGCGCTACTGAAGTCAACGACGTCGATGGATTTTTTGTGGCGACGGTACGTACCGGTCAGACGCAATTGGACCTGACACCGCAGGTTGAACAGCTGATGCAGCGGGTTCATTCGCTATTCGAGCAGTATGTGAAGCTGCAGCAGTCGTTGAACTACGAGACGATGGCCGCGAGCGTTCGCGCGGATGAACCGGCGAAGCTGGCGGATACGATTGCAGCCAATCTGCAGTTGTCCATTGAGGAGAAGCAGCAGTTGCTGGAGGTCTTCGACCCTGAGCTGCGTCTATCGAAGGTTGCCGACGTGCTGGATGTCGCAATCGAGAAGCTGAACATGGACCGAACCATTCAGTCGCGGGTGAAGCGGCAGATGGAGAAGGCGCAGAAAGAGTACTACCTCAACGAGAAGATCAAGGCGATTCAGAAGGAGCTTGGCCGTGGGGAGAAGTCCGAGTTCGATGAGCTGAAGAAGAAGATCGAAGCGGCGGGGATGCCAAAGGATGTGCTGGAGAAATCGCTGCAGGAGTTGAAGAAGCTGGAGGCGATGCCGCCGATGTCGGCTGAGTCGACAGTGTCGCGGAACTATCTGGATTGGCTGCTGGCGGTGCCGTGGAAGAAGCGATCGAAGGAGATTCGCTCGATCGAACATGCCGAGCAGATCTTGAACGAAGATCACTATGGGCTAGAGAAGATCAAGGAACGGATTCTTGAATTTCTTGCGGTGCGGCAGTTGGTGAAAAATCCGAAGGGATCGATTCTGTGTTTCGTTGGACCTCCGGGTGTGGGTAAGACTTCGCTGGGTATGTCGATCGCCAAGGCGACGGGCCGGAAGTTTGTGCGGATGTCGCTGGGCGGCGTTCGGGATGAAGCTGAGATTCGCGGGCATCGGCGGACTTACATTGGGGCGCTTCCCGGGCAGATCATCCAGTCGATGAAGAAGGCAGGCACGAAGAATCCGGTGTTCATGCTGGATGAGATCGACAAGATGGCCTCGGATTTCCGGGGCGATCCGGCGAGCGCGCTGCTCGAAGTGCTGGATCCGGAACAGAACAGCTCGTTCCAGGATCACTATCTCGATGTTGAGTATGACCTGTCGCAGGTGCTCTTTGTTGCTACGGCGAATGTGCTGCATACGATTCCGGGGCCGTTGCAGGATCGGATGGAGATCCTGCGGCTGCATGGTTACACCGAACTCGAGAAGCTGGAGATTGCGAAG
>DATAVY010000082.1:0-47494 GCA_036267495.1 Edaphobacter sp. | reverse complement strand
CTGGCGTCTGCCCGATCCGCCCAGCGCAGCCACCGGCGCGCCACGCCGCAATATGCTTCACTCCATCCTCGATGGCCTGCGCTACGTCAAACGCGACGTCGCGCTCACATCCCTGATGCTGGTCGTCTCTGTACTCAACTTCGCAATCGCCGGTCCTGTCAGCATAGGCATTGCAGTCATTGCAAAGCAGAAGCTTGGCACACCGATGGCCTACGGCCTGCTGATGTCTGCCGTCGCCGCAGGAGGCCTGACCGGAACCCTGCTTGCCGGTCTGACGAAGCACCGCAAGCGTGGCCGGCTTCTGCTGCTGGTCAGCACCGCCATCGGGCTTTGCCTTGGCTGCATCGGCCTCATCAATTCGCCACTCCTGCTGGGTGCGGTGCTCTTCCTTATGACCCTCACTGCCGCATTCCTCAACGTGCAACTTATCGCGTGGTTTCAGCAGCGCGTCGAGCGCGCTATGATGGGTCGAGTCATGAGTGTCCTCATGTTCTCTTCCATCGGTCTGATGCCCTTTTCTTTGGCTGCCGCTGGCGTTGCAGTCAAATGGAGTTTGCCGGGCACGTTCCTCATCGCAGGAATCATGGTGTTGCTTGTAACCCTGCTTGCAGCCACCCACCGCCCGGTTCGCGAGATCAACTAGGCAAGATAACTACTCTTCGCCCCTCGTATCAATCGTTGAGATCAGGGCAATACACTATAGAGACACCAGAATCCATCAGTCATAAAATGCTCGTGGGTTTGATGTTGATGGGGCAGCCCTGGCTACACAACTAGTTGATCGTTTACCCACCCACCCTTGACACATCTGTTATCATTAATCTAGGAAAAGAAGCCGCAGCCCGGTCATCGGAGACCGGGCTTCTGTACTTAATACCGGACCGAAGTCCGGACTTAAGCCAATTCCTTGCAAGACTTTGCATACTTTAGACGGGGGGAGGGGTCTAACCGATGACAATGAATCAGAACAACACAACCAGCCTCGTCCAGCCGCCTCGCAGACTCTGTCGGACCCTCTCATCGTTAATAATTTCCACAACCCTTCTCGCAGCCATTCCCGCCCTGGCCCAGCTCCCGCCCGGCGCCACCGACACCACCCAAACCCAGACATCAGACCCACTCCAAGCCCAGACCATAGGCCAGGCCAACGACGCCCTCTCCAAACACGACTACCCCACCGCGCTCAAACTCCTCACCACCCTCGCCGAGAAGAACCCCGGCAACGCCCAGATCCTCTACAACCTCGCCTCCACCCAGGACGCGCTCGCCGAAACGCCGGCCCAAAGCGCCGCCGCCGAGGCTACCTACCGCCAAGCCATCGCCGCCGACCCAACCTACTTCGACCCCCGTCTCGGCCTGGGCCTCCTCCTCGCCCGCAGCGGCAAGCTCACCCAGGCCCGCACCGAACTCCTCCAGGCCACCACCCTCACCGGCACTCCCGATCTCAAAGCCCGCGCCTACCGCGCCCTCGCCCGCATCGACCAGACCGCCAATCCCTCCGCCGCCAGCGACGAGCTCCTCCAGGCCATCAAACTCTCTCCCGAAACTCCAGACGACGTCCTCCTCTCCGGAGAGCTCGCCGAAGCCTCCGGCGACCCCGTCGCCGCCGAAGCCGCCTACCGCCGCGCCATCGCCGCCGATCCCCAGAACCATGACGCGACCGCGGCCCTCACCCATCTCCTTCTCCACCTGCAGAAACCCGATCAGGCCGAAACCCTCCTCACCGCCGCCCTGGCCAAAGATCCCGGCAACCCTACCCTCAATGTCCAGCTAGCGAGCCTCTATGAAAAACAGGGCAAGCCCGCCCAGGCCCTGCCCATCGTAGAAAAACTCCACGCTGCCCACCCCGGCGACCCCGACATCACCCGCCTCCTCGCCCGCCTCTACACCCGCAATCAGCAGTACGATCAGGCCAACACCCTCTACGCCGGCCTGGTTGCCGCCTCCCCGCAGGACCCCACCCTCCTCGACGACAACGCCGACGCGCTCATTCATCTCAAGCAATTCGCCCGGGCCGAGACCCTCCTCAAGCGCGCCGTCGCCAACGCCTCCGCCTTCCCCTCCAAAGACGATCTCGGCAACGCCGCCAGCCACCTCGCCTTTGCCGCCTCGGCCAACGATGACCCAAACGTTACCTTGCAAGCGCTGACGTTACGTGCTACAGTTCTTTCCAATTCGCCGAGTTCGTTATTCCTCGAAGCAACGGCGCACGATAAATTGCATCACACGAAACAGGCGACCGACCTGTACAAGCAGTTTTTATCCGTGGCAAACGGCCAGTTTCCAAATGAAGAGTGGGAGGCCCGCCACCGCCTCATCGCTCTTGAACACATGAAGTAGCAGCGCTCCCTCCGAGGTGCGTTATGAAATTAACTCTTCGCTCCGCTACAGTCCTTCTCCCCCTGCCACTGCTTCTCACTCTCTGCGCGCCCGCGCTCGCCTCCAGCAACGACGAAATTCTTCCCGACGCCCAGGCCCTCGCCCAGCTCGAGCTGCGCGCCGAGCAGGCCGGCCCCCGAGACCAGTGCTTCCTCTACACCGAACTCGTCCACACCATGACCGAGATCGCCGGCAAGCAGATGCTCAACGGTGATGTAGACCAGGCCAATGCCACCCTCAAGAAGGTCAACCGCTACGCCCAACTCATCCACATCGACCTTGGCGCCAACAGCAAACGCATTAAGAACGCCGAGATGCTGATGCATAACACCACCTACAAGCTCACCGAATATCTTCACAAAGCCTCCTATGAAGACCAGGACGCTCTCAAGGGCACGCTCAAGCAACTCAATAAAGTCCACGAAGAACTCCTCGCCGAAGTCCTCAAACACTAGGAACCAATGCTCCGCAGGATTCTCTTCGCCCTCGTCTTCCTCGCTCTAGCCCCACCCCTCCACGCCCAGGCCAACGATAGCGCTCTCTCCGAAGGAGAAATCGAGCAGCTCCGCGAGGCCGCCTACGTCCCTAACGACCGCGTCCTCGTCTTCATCAAACTCCTCGACGCCCGCACCAAGGCCATCCAGGATCTCTTCGCCCATCCACGCAAGCCCGGCCGCGAACAGGATACTCACGATCTCCTCGAACAGTTCACCTCGATCGCCGACGAGCTCAACGACAACCTCGACGACTACGGCCCCAATCACCACGACATCCGCAAAGCATTGCCCAAACTCATCGACGCAACCGAACGGTGGTCTTCCAATATCAAGCAGCCGCCTGAAAACGCCGTCTATGATGTCTCCCGCAAGCTCGCCCTCGAATCGATCCGCGACATCCGCGAGGAGGCCACCCAGCTAGTCGAAGACCAGAAGACCTGGTTCGCCGCTCATCCTCCTGCCAAGGAACCCCAAAATATACCCGCGCGCGAGGTCCCCCGTCGGCCGCAAGCACTCCGTTGATCGCATATGTGTCTTATGAAGTTCTCTGTCGCAATCGCTCTTATGTGCCTGCCCGCTGCCTTTGCGCAGGCCCCCGCCTCTCCTGCCCCGTCGGCCTCCACTTTAACCGCGCGCTCAACCCTCATTGTCGTTCCCGCGCTTGTAAGAAATAAAACTGGAGGACTGGTCTTCACCCTCGCTGCCAAAGATTTCGTCCTGACCGATGATGGTATCGAGCAGAAGCTCACCCTCGAAGAAGACACTGGCGGCGAGCCATTGGCCTTGGTCGTCGTCGTAGAAACCGGTGGAGCCGGCGCACGCCAACTCGACAAATACCACCCCCTCGGCACGATGATCGATTCCATCGCTGGCAACGTCAAACACAAAGTTGCGGTAGTCGAGTTCGACAGCGAACCCCGGCTCTTTCAACCCTTCACTTCCAACCCCAACACCGTGCAGGACGCGATGGACAGTCTCACTCCAGGAGACAACGGCGGCGCCATCCTTGATGGTCTCGCCCTCGCTCTCGCCCTGCTCCGCAAGCAGCCTCCCGAATATCGCCGCGCGATCCTTCTTCTCAGCGAAAGCGTCGATCGCGGCAGCCACATAAAACTAGCCGAAGCCCTTCAATCCATCAGCGACACGAACACCGTCATTTACAGCATCGGATTTTCCACCGGCAAGTCGGAAGCATCGCACTACGCCTCCAGAGAACTGCCAACGCAACCCGGTGGTCTGTGGATGGAGAACCCCCATCCCAACCCTCCTCACGGCTGCATGGGCAAAGATCCCGACCCCGATCCCGACGCCACGAAAAACAAGGCCATTCAGGCCTACGACTGCCTCTCCCAGCTCGCGCCACCTCTCGCTCTCGCCAAGATGGCCGCCATCGCCGCGACCAACGGCCTGCGCACCAACATTCCCGAAAGCGTAGCAAGACTGACCGGCGGCGAATTCTTCAAACTAGGCGACCGCCGAAACCTCGAGCAAAGTCTGCTGACAATCTCCAACCACATGCCAAACCGCTACATCCTCACCTTTCAACCGCTATCGCCGCACCCCGGTGTTCACTCCATTCAAGTGCGCCTTAAAGATTACCCCGGCCTCACCATCACATCGCGAAGCACTTATTCTCCCAGTGGCGAACCAGCAATCGAACCCCACCATCCAAATAAGGATTGATAATGACTACTCGAAAAGAGAGTCTAATAAGGACATCAACTCTGTCCTAAGGATCAAGACCCTGACCATCCCGAAGCATCCCGGTCCCTCACCGATCCGCCGGTTCCTGCAACTCTTTTCGTCTTCATCGGCTTCATCCCCAACCCTCTTCCACGAAAATCCCGCAACGACTCTCCATCCCGCAAAGGTCAAGAAACCCCGCGCAAAGAAGATCCCTGCACCCACTTCCCTTGTCCCCATCTTCGAGCACGAGTACCGCGAGCTCCGCCCCCGAGCTCCCATCCCCGCACTCGACATTCGCTTTCGCCGCTTCACCTCCCTCAACACCACTATTCGCCTGCGCGATGGTCGCCTCCACATTCGCCTCTCAGATATCCTCGAATCCGCGCCCGAAGCCGTCCATCGCGCCATCGCCCACATCCTGCTCGCCAAGCTCTACAAGAAGCCCATCGCCCGCATTCACGCCGACCGTTACCGCCGTCACGTCTCCTCCGAAGCCATCTCCAAACAGGCCGAACACATCCGCCAGACCCGCGGCCGCAAACGCATCTCCACTGCCAGCGGCCACCACTACGATCTCGACGAAGTCTTCGAGTCCCTAAACACTCGCTTCTTCCACGGCCTCCTCGGCCGCCCCACGCTAACCTGGTCCGCCCATCACGCTCGCCGCATGCTCGGCCACTACGACGCCGCCCACAACACCATCGTCGTCTCCCGCGTCTTCGACCGCCCCGACACGCCTCGCTGCGCCATCGAGTACCTCCTCTATCACGAGATGCTTCATCTCAAGCACCCCGTCCGCGTCAAAGCCGGCCGTCGCTGCGTTCACTCCCGCGAGTTCCAGGCCGAAGAGCGTCTCTTCCCCGAACTCGACGCAGCAAAGGCCTACCTGAAGCGTCTCTGACAGCCAAACGAGCCCATGCTTTGCCCACTAAATCAGTCTTCACATTGGCGCGTTTTAGCTGGCGAAGGGCTCTTCACCTGGTCCTCAACCTTCATCGCACTGATCATCTTTTTGTCCAACTCCACAGCCTTAAAGTCCCAGCTTGAAGGACAAGCATCGGAAGATGCATTATTCACCCACACAGCTACCAGCGCATCTGTCTCGTGCAAAACCGGGAGCGCCTGCGTGATTGCCGTATTCGTTTCATTGAAAGGAATACCCAATTGTTTTAGCTGAGGAACATTCTCCGCCGAAACTGCGAAACTCTGGAAGTAAGGTTCGCCTCCTCCAAACTCCTGCGGAATGACCGAGTAGAACGTATACGTGAAAACACCGATGTATCCCAGAATGGAGACCACCAGGATCAGCGCCGCGAAAACGAAATGGAAACGTGTCGGATTGACCAGCAATACTGTTTCTTTGGATAGCTCTACCTTCGACAATCGTTCCGCCCAATAAATACATACGGCGCCGATAAAAATAGGAATATAAATCCCGACAGTAACGATGATTGCCGTCAAGACTTCCAGAGAGTGACGCGATAGACCGGGGTGTGATCGCAGTAACTTCCAGATCACCCACAACGTAGTCTGTCCCATACCTGGGCGGCCCTTAAGTAACAAAGAACTCCAGACGATAAGAAGGACGCACAGAAAGCTGCACGCCATTCCCAGAACTCTTTTAAAAGAATGTGCGCCTGCCGCAGTTTTGCCACGAGCTTTCGCCATGGATAGCGCCTCCAAAAAAGGAGGGCCCGCCATCAACATGAAAAAGAGCAGGACCAGGATTCCGGTCAGGAGCAATTTTGGCTTGGCAAAAGAGAAATCCACAATTCCGAGCCCGTGCAGATAAGTATTGATCGCGATCACGCCGGTTGCGTACGAGAATGCCGCCAGCGCCGTCACAAGTTTGGTTAGCTCACCAAGTTCAAAGTGACTCCAGATGTCACACAGCGCCGGAATCTTGTTCGTCTCTCCCATTGATTCACCGCCATCCGCTTGTGCAAGATTGTAACCCGCGAAGTTATCGGCCTATGCTAAACTGCCCCCCTAACCGCAATCGTGCCAGGGCATTGCCGTCAATTTCTTACCCGACAAACAGATATAGCAAGACCAGGTAGAAAGGAAATCTATGCATCTCTCCAAGCGTGCAACAGCCGAGTTCTTCGGCACCTTCTGGCTTGTCTTTGGCGGCTGCGGCAGCGCCGTCGTCGCTGCGGCTTATCCGCAATTAGGCATAGGCTTCCTCGGAGTCTCCTTCGCCTTCGGCCTCACCCTTCTCACCATGGCCTTCGCCATCGGACACATCTCCGGCTGCCATCTTAACCCCGCCGTCTCCGTCGGTCTGGTCGTGGGCAAACGCTTCCCCATCTCCGAACTCCCGGCCTACGTCGTCGCTCAGGTCCTCGGCGGCATCGCCGCATCGGGCGTCCTCTACGTCATCGCAAGCGGCAAAGCCGGCTTCTCGCTCTCCAACGGCTTCGCCTCGAACGGCTACGCCGACCATTCCCCCGATCACTACTCCCTCCTCGCCTGCTTCGTAGCCGAGGTCGTCCTCACCGCCTTCTTCCTCCTCGTCATCCTCGGCGCAACGGACGAACGCGCCCCCAAAGGCTTCGCCCCCATAGCCATCGGCCTCTGCCTCACGCTCATCCACCTAATTAGCATTCCGATCACCAACACCTCGGTCAATCCGGCCCGCAGTACCGGCCCCGCTCTCTTCGTTGGCGGATGGGCAACTCATCAACTTTGGCTTTTCTGGGTGGCACCCATCCTCGGCGCAATCCTCGGTGGTCTAATCTCCACCGCCTTCTTCGCCGCCCCGCAGCAACCCATCCGGGAAGAAATGGCCAAATAGAAATTCGCCGCACTCTCTGGTTTCTTATAAACACCTTCGCGCAAACCTCCAGGTCAGGTTGACTCTTCACAATCTGTCTTATTGAGACACGCGAACAGCCCGTCCGTGCCCAAACCGCGTGGTTGTCCAGAAATACAACCCAACTGATACCATCGTCCAGCGAGGACAGACGCTCGTCATGTTTAGTCGACATGATTGGAGCAAGACTTCCCATGATTTCAGCCGATCAGGTTCGAGCTACTTACCGTCTTCTCGCGCCACATATTCGCCGCACACCAGTCGTTGACGTAGACGCGACAGACTTCAAGCTGAACATGGGTAGTTTGAGTTTGAAACTGGAATTACTTCAGCATGCGGGCTCGTTCAAGTCGCGCGGAGCATTCACCAATCTCCTGACCAGAGAAGTCCCTCCTGCGGGAGTGGTCGCGGCCTCTGGCGGCAATCATGGCGCCGCCGTAGCATTTGCAGCGATGAAACTTGGCATACCGGCGAAGATTTTTATACCGAGCGTAGCGTCTCCGGCCAAAATTCAGCAGATCAGAGAGTACGGCGCGGAACTCGTGATCGCAGGAGAACGATATGCCGATGCGTTGGCTTCCAGTGAACTGTGGCTTGCGCAATCGGGTGCGATATCCATTCATGCCTTCGATCAAGTGGAGACTATGCTCGGTGCGGCCACTGTAGGACTGGAGTTCGAGCAGCAGAGAAGCGACCTCGATACACTGCTTGTGTCAGTTGGAGGTGGCGGCTTGATTGCCGGAATCGCCGCATGGTTTGGAGGAAGAATCAAGGTGGTCGGCGTCGAACCTGAACTGGCGCCGACGCTTACGCGCGCGCTCGAAGCAGGCCGACCGGTCGATGCGGAGGCTGGTGGAATTGCGGCAGATTCACTGGCTCCACGCCGTGTTGGAGAGTTGGTATTCCCTATTCTCCAGCGTTACGTTTCCGACACGGTGTTGGTAACGGATGATTCGATACGGGAGGCACAGCGGCTTCTTTGGAAGATACTGCGCGTTGTCTCGGAGCCTGGAGGTGTAACTTCGTTTGCCGCATTGACCTCCCGCAGATACGTGCCAGAACCAGATGAGCGCGTCGGCGTTCTTATCTGCGGAGCAAATACCGTCGCCGTTGACTTTGATCGCTAATGGGCAAGAAGGACAACAGCAAGCAATGAATTTGAGGAGAGCGCTTCTATGTCGATCCCGCGAATTCACACTGGACGCAAATGTCTCAGACGGTATGTCTTAGTGGCCAGCTCGCCAGACCACCGGGCGTTCACACCAAAGATTTCTTCTCCCACATCAATGTACTTCTGGCAGAAGCGCATTGATAGAATCAACATCCGCGGGAACTGCATGAACCTAATTAGTCTTCGTCGGAGCGACATGACCTCGCTTCGATAAGGGTAGCCATAAATCTGGAGGCTTCATGGAATCCATATTGCAAGACATCCGCTACGCGCTACGCCGCTTGCGCAAATCGCCGGGTTTTACCTTGACTGCCGTTCTCACCCTGGCATTCGGCATCGGCGCCACCACCGCGATCTTCTCTATCGTCGAAGGTGTGCTGCTGCGCCCATTGCCCTTCCCCCAGCAGAGCCGCCTGGTCACGCTGGGCGATGTTCTCGAGGGCGTGAAATACGGTGCCGAAGCGCCGCTCGTCACGGCATTCGGTGTGCGCACCTACATGCGCGATACCCACGCCTTTGAAAGCCTCGGCGGCTATCAACCTACGGCGTACGAATTCTCCGGCGCGGGCGATGTCGCCCAGATCGACGCCACGCGCCTCACCGCGAGCATGTTCTCGGTGCTCGGCGTCTCGCCGTTGATCGGCCGCACGTTTACGCCACAGGAAGACGACACCAGTCAGCCGGTCGCCCTGCTCAGCTATCAAAGCTGGCGCAGCCGTTTCAACAGCGACCCTCACGTCCTCGGGCGCAAAATTCTTCTCGACCGCAAGCCCTACGAGATCATCGGCGTCATGCCGCGCGAGTTCGAGTTCCCTCTCCTTCCCGGTCAATTGAGCCGGAGCGAACTTTGGGTGCCCATGAGCCTCAGCCAGGCCGAGTTGGTTCAGGGCGCCGGAAACTGGGCCTATTCCATGGTCGGACGCCTCAAGCCCGGTGTCACGCCGGAACAGGCGCAGCAGGACGCCGTCGCCGCCGCACAGGAGATCATGCGCAACTTTCCGCCGGCGCTCTCCGCCCGTCACATCCATCCCGCTGCCCAACAACTGGACGAGGTCACCGTAGCCGAGGCTCGCCCGCTGCTTCGCATGCTTTCCCTCGCCGTCGTCGTCGTTCTCTTCATCGCTTGCGCCAACCTCGCCGGCCTGCTGCTGGTCCGAGTCATTCGCCGCCGCCGCGAGATCTCCGTGCGCCTCGCCCTGGGGGCGAGCGGAGCGGCCGTCCTCCGCCAGTTCCTCATCGAAGCGCTCGTCATCAGCACCACCGGCGGATTGCTGGGCCTGGCACTCGCCTGGGCCACTCTCCACGTCAGCGTCAGCTTCCTGCCGGAAACTCTGCCCCGTGTCAGCTCTATCGCGCTCGATGGGAAGGTCGTCGGTTTCGCGCTGGCATTGGCCGTCCTTACAGGCCTGCTCTGCGGGCTCCTTCCTGCCATCACCGCCGCCCGCACCCAGATCAATGAAGCGTTGAAGGAAGGCGGCCTTACCGGCACGGCCGGTGGTGGTCACGCGCGCCTGCGCTCCTCCCTCGTAATCATGGAGCTTGCCGTCGCGCTCGTGATGCTCACCGCTTCCGGACTCCTGCTGCGTAGCTACGAGCAGATGCGTTCGGTCAACCTAGGCTTCCACACCGATCACCTGCTTACCGCCAGTTATCACCTTCCTCGCCGGCAATATCCCGATCAAACCTCCATCGACACCTTCAATCTCGCCATCCGCGCCCGCCTTGAACAGTTGCCGGGAGTACAGGCGGTGGGCGTCACCTCTCTGCTGCCCGCGTCGGACGCAGCCATGCTGGGAACCTTCACACCAGAGGGCTACGTTCCACCCAAAGGAGCCGGATTGAACCTGGCATGGATACCCGAAGTAATGGGCAATTATTTCGATGCTCAAGGAATAAAGATTATCCGTGGTCGCGACTTCACCGCCGCAGACCGCAGCGACGCGCCGCTGGTCACTATCGTAAATCGCACCCTCGCCGAGCACTACTGGCCTGGGCAGGACCCCATCGGCAAACGTCTGCACCGCGGTCCAGTGCAGGCGTCCTTGCCCTGGCTCACAGTGGTCGGAGAGATCGGCGACGTCAAGCAGCTCGCCGCCGACCTGCCCACCGAGGAGCAGTTCTACTTTCCTTCCAGCCAGGCGCGAGCCGACGCAGGCTCGTTCGCGCCGCCCAACATGCGCACCGGCACCGGCGGCACTATCGTGCTGCGCTCCCAGCTGCCGCCCGAGCAGATGGCCGACTCGCTCCGCGCCATCGTCCGCTCCATCGACCCGGAACTCCCGCTCACCAAAGTGGAATCCATGGATCACGTGATCGCCGAAGGCCAGGCATCGCGACGCTTCAATACCGCGCTCGTCTCCGCCTTTGCCGGTGCAGCCCTCCTGCTGGCTTTGCTCGGGATCTATAGCGTAATCGCCTTTTCCAGCGCCCTGCGCACGCAGGAGATGGCCATTCGGCTGGCGCTCGGATCGCAACGCTCAAGCATCACGAAACTCATCCTCATCTCGGGCGCCAAACTCGGCCTCGCCGGTTGCGGCATCGGCGTCGTGGCCGCCCTGTTTGCCGCGCACCTGCTGCGCTCCCTCCTTTTCCAGGTCGATCCTATTGATCCGGCTATCATTGTCCTGGCCGCAGTCTCCATCCTGATACTTGCGCTCGCGGCCTCGATCATCCCAGCGCGCCGCGCAGCGGCTGTGGACCCGATCGTAGCGCTTCGATCGCAGTAACGGCTTCTCGGCCGCGCATCCAATGAGAGAACCGCGCAGTCACTTCTACGCGGTATCCGGCAGCAGCGGTTCAAAGAGTGTCCCGAAAGAGGCCGCTCGTGCGAACTATCCGCGATCGTGTATCGGAAATTCATAGGGTGTTTCACCAGGTGTTTTATTGAAAACGGCCACTGTTATCGGCTCCGGTCCCAATGGCCTTTCGGCAGCGATTGTGCTTGCGTCTGCAGATATTGCGACTACGCTCGTCGAACGTAACTCGCTGATTGGGGGCGCCTGCTCAACCGCCGAGACGACTATATCGGGCTTCCGCCACGATCTCGGCTCCTCAGTCTATCCGCTGGGTGTCTCCAGTCCATTTTTTCAATCTCTTCCGATAGAAATACCCTGGATCGAGCCGTCTGCCCCATGCGCTCATCCGCTCGACGACGGCACGGCTGTTCTCCTCGAGCATTCGATAGAAGATACTGTGGCGAATCTAGATCTCTCCGACCGCAGAAAGTATCGCTCGCTGCTGGAGCCATTAGCCGAACGCTTTTCCGATCTTCTTTCCGAGATCCTTGGACCGATTCAGCATCTCCCGAAGCATCCGATTCCGCTCGCCCGTTTTGCATTATCCGCATTGATACCTGCGGCGTCATTGGCATATTCCCGGTTCTCCGGTGTCCGCGCACGCGCTTTGTTTGCAGGCATGGCAGTCCATTCAGCGCTGCCGCTGGAGTCGCACGCCTCTGCGGCTGCGGCTCTTATTCTCATGGCCGCAGGACATTTCAGAGGTTGGCCTGTCCTCCGCGGTGGCGCGCAAACGCTTGCCGATGCGCTCGCGTTGCATTTCGAATCGCTCGGCGGGCACATTGAAACCAATCGCGAGGTCACCGCACTTCCCGAAACGGACCTGATCCTCGCAGATGTAACTCCACGTCAACTTCTCCAAATTTCAGGCTCCAGTTTGCCAAAGACATACCGGCAACCCCTCGAAAGATTTAAGTATGGAGCGGGCGCATTCAAAATCGACTACGCCCTCAACTCACCAATTCCGTGGACGGCGAAGGAGTGCTCCCGTGCCGCCACCGTCCATCTCGGAGGGACTCTGGAGGAGGCCATCGCTTCTGAGCGAGCTTTCACCTCCGATGCTCCCTTCGTGCTGCTTGTTCAGCCGTCGTTGTTTGACGAGACTCGCGCTCCGGCCGGTCACCATACTGCCTGGGCCTATTGCCATGTTCCCAACGGCAGCAGTACGGATCGCAGTGAAGCTATCGAGAATCAGATCGAGCGCTTCGCCCCTGGCTTTCGGGATTGCATTATCGCGAGGTCCGTTTCTCCGCCTGCCGCGCTCGAGCTATGGAATCCTAATTTAATAGGCGGCGACTTTTCGGGGGGGCTAATGAATCTCTCCCAACTGCTTATCCGCCCCACTCCTTCGCTTTATAAAACTCCGGTAAATGGACTTTATCTATGTAGCGCTTCAACTCCTCCCGGCGGAGGCGTTCATGGGATGTCTGGATTCCATGCAGCTCAAATGGCGATAAAGTATTTACATGATGAATGAATTGCATTCATCGTTGCCCGGTCGGGGCGAACCCGGAAGTGGAGAGATGGGGCGGCCCATCAGCCATTGCAGCCGACTACGAAATAGATGAGGACGCCTTCAAGGCGCTCCTACGCGCCGCCGCAGCCCTGAACAGATCACGCCCTCCGCGATCGCGCGTTCGGTCGCCAAAGCTGTGATAGATTGGTGTTCTCTCCCCGCTTACGCAACACCGCTCGATGAAGGACGCTCGTCGATGAAGACCGAGAAATACCTTCTATTGGTGCTGGCAATTTTCGTTCTGATTGTCCTGGGCACCTTTTTGCACAAGGTGGTTCACTAGCCATTCACGAGACGGTGCATTCTGAAAATCGGGATGAACCTTTGGGTGCGCCAGCGACGCTGCACTGCCAGAATTGAGGCTGACCTCCCCCCCCTCCCCCCAAAAGTACCCAAAGTCTTCTATCCATGATGGTTAAGTCTGGACTTGGGTCGGTGATTGCTCCAAGAGTTGTGCAGTAGCTCACGACCGTTGAGCGATCTCCGAATAGTACTTCAGCGTCACTTTTCGCCCGGTCGTGTCGAACAACGGCAATTTAGCGATCCCCAACTTGTGGGCTATAAAACTGGCCGTGGTCGTCAACACGCCTAATCCATAGTTCACGCTGCGCCCGAAGTTGATGGAGGAAGCCTCCTCGAAGTAGCTTGTCGGGCAGGATATCTCACCGATCTGGAAGCCGAACATCACAGACTGAGCCAGCATTTGATTGTCGAATACGAAGTCGTCTGAGTTCTCCAGCAATGGAAGCGTCTGCAATACCTCCCTGGAAAAGGCGCGGAAGCCGGTATGGTATTCCGATAGCTTGACTCCGAGGAAAAGGTTTTGAAAGGCAGTCAGAAAGCGGTTGGCGACGTATTTATACAAGGGCATCCCGCCCTTCAGGGCCCCGCCTCCAAGAATCCGGGAACCGAGCACAACGTCATACACCCCGCTGGCGACCATTCCCGCCATCGCCGAAACCAGGGCAGGCGTGTACTGATAGTCGGGATGAACCATCACGACGATGTCCGCTCCGGCATTCAGGGCCTCGCGATAGCAGGTCTGCTGATTGCGCCCGTAGCCGTAGTTTTTGTCATGGACAAAGGTCTGTAAGCCTAGTTCTTTGGAGAGAAGCGCTGTATTGTCTTTACTCGAATCGTCGACGAGGATTTTGATATCGACGATGCCGGGCAGGCCACGCACGGTCTTTTCCAGAGTTCTCTCTGCGTTGTAAGCCGGCATCACAACCGCTATCCGTTTTCCGTCGATCATCGGTTCGCGTCCTTGCCAATCGCCGCAGGTATTCGATATCAGGGTTAAGTCTGCTTGAAAAGCGATGGGAGAGATGCGTTACGGGTCTGACTCCGCAAGGAGCATCCCCCCCAAAATAAAATGCTAGAAACAGAAGAGTGGTTTGTCTGATGCTCTGGCCTCTCTTCAGGCGAATGCTAGGTTCCAGCAGTCGCAGAGGTGAGTTTGGTGCCAATGTTTGAGAATGCGGTGTTGAGATCGGTGGCCACAGCGCTCATCCCAGCGACTGCCGCAAAGGCAATCAAAGACACAACTAACGCGTACTCGATCAGATCCTGACCGTTTTCGTCCAACAGGATCTGCAACGTCACAGATAGCTTCAGCAATTGATCTTTCATTTGAGTCATCTCCCTTAAAGTGATTTTTCGATATCAAGGGTGAACTTGCTTGAAATGCAATGAGAGAGATACGTTACGGTTCTACCCCGGATAGAGTATCTCGCCCAAGAAGCCAAAACAGAAGAGTGGTTTGTCTGATGCTCTGGCCTCTCTTCAGGCGAATACTCTAGTGAGTCGCAGAGGTGAGTTTGGTGCCAATGTTTGAGAATGCCGTGTTGATATCGGTTGCCACAGCGGACATCCCGGCGACCGCCGCAAACGCAATCAAAGACACAACTAACGCATACTCGATCAGATCCTGACCGTTTTCGTCCAACAGAATCTGCAACTTCACAGACAGCTTAAGCAATTGATCTTTCATTTGAGTCGTCTCCCCTTTAAGGTTATTTCTTTTCCAGCCACAGACTGGGTTATTGGTAGATATGGCAACCCAATGGCCACTTTTCTTCTCGGTCTAAACCTTTAGAAATGAGTAGGATGTGCTTTGCCGCGTGCCAGAAAGTGTTAACGGTTGTATACAGGCAGTTTGGGCGGGTAATACCGCGTATACATGCGCATGAAACTGCAAGCTCTGGAACGGCCACAGATTTGCTACATAGGCTCTCCGCTCCCAAATCAGCGCGCTGTCATTAAAAGCGGGGGCTCGCAGACGACCATCGTTTTGTCGGGCCTGGTGGCATAGAGATACCACACGAGCCATGCCGGCGCGGTCCATAGATAAAGTAACGAATGCAAGATCGCGACGCCTCGAAGGGCTCCGATGTCGATGGCGGCGCTCGCCAAAGCAAGAATCGCGATGAGGTTCCTGGAACGCGTGAGATAAGCAGCATGTAACAACGCAGGGATCAGGACGGCCTGATCCAGAAGCCACGTATATGGGGCGAACAGAACAGAGACCAGCATCAGCAGCGAGCCATGTTCCAGCCAATCCCATTCGTCGCGATGTCTTCGGAAGTAAGCAAGGGCCCAGATGCAGGCAAGCGCCGGCGGTAGGTACTGAAGCCACATTGTTTTACGGCTGATCGTCCAACGCAGCATGATGCTGAGGCATGGAATGAGTTGCTGTTGCATACGCTCGGTGCTTATCGCTTTCATCATGTATTCGTAATGCGACCAGGCCGAAGGATCCCAAAGAAGCACGATCCCTGTGCTGAAACCAAAGGCAACTGCTACTCCCGCCAGAAGCTTATAGCTTCGCCTCTTGATGACCCATACAAGCAGCACCACGCCAAAGGGCAAAAACAAGTGAGGTTTCAGCAAACAGAACCACAAAGAGGCTCCCGCAAGGAAGGGTCGCGACCGGTGAAGGCGCAGAAAAAGAACTAACCCAAGCAACACAAAAATCGAAACTTGACCTGCCAAAAGGCATATAAGTGCCGGCGCAAATGAATAGCCCAGTAAGTTCAACAACTTGTTAGGGCGGCCATGCATGACCCAAATCATCCTCACCGATGCGAAGAGGCTTGCCAATAGAAACAGCGACCATAGCAATAGGCCGGCTCTCGAGCCGACAAAGCCAAGCGGAAGCATCAGGAGAAGTGCCTGAGGTGGATTCCACATAATCAGAGCCTGCTGATCAGAAGGGAAGCCTATGGAGCGCTCAATTCCAAGAATTGCGTTCCCGTCATAGGGGTTTGCGTGATGAGCAAGGAGCTGGCCGGACGCCCAGTATTCGACGAAGTCTCGCGACCCTGCCGAATGACTGCCTAATAGATCGGCACAGATGCCAACGACGATGATCGCCAACGACGCGGTGCAGATACCCACCACCAGAAAATCCGCAAGGGAACGAAGCCTCTTCCATTGAACCACTCCAGCCCCATGGTGGTTCATAGTGTGGCCTCCCGCGGTTCCGAGAGCAGCTGAGCGTCGTAAGCCCTGCTGGGCTGAGCCGATGTGCCGCGAAGAGCGTAAAGGTACCACGCAAGCCATATCGGCGCGGGCCATATGTAGAATGCGGAAGCTAATACCATATTGCCTCGCACGATCAAGATTCCGACTACAAGGGCGCTCGCCAATGCGAGAATGGCCACATCATTTCGTGAGCGTGTGCGATAAATGGCATGTAACAACGCCGGAATGAGTACGGCCTGATCCATGATCCAGGAATAGGGGGCGACGACGACTGAGACGAGAACCAGCAGCGAGCCGTGTTCCATCCAGTCCCAATCGTCACGGTGTTTGCGAAAATATGAAAGCGCCCAGACGCAGCCCAGGGCCGCCGGCAGGTATTGGAGCCAGACAGCGTTCGGGTGAATCTGCCGCATCAACATGACGCTTAGGCAGGGAATGGGTAGCCTATCGATTCTCGCCGCAAGCATCATCTGGCCATAATGCCGCCAAACCTGAGGATCGAGGACGAGAGCGATCGCTGTACTGATGCCGAGAGCGACTGCACTTCCAGCGAGAACCTTATAGCTCCGTCTGGTGATTGCCCAGAGAAGCAGAACGACGCCAAACGGTAGAAATAGATGCGGCTTCAGCCAGCAGAGCCACAACGAGATACCAGCCAGGAACGGTCGAGATCGATGCAGTTGCAGGAAGAGAGCCAGGCCAAGTAACACTAAGAGTGACACCTGACCTACCATCAGGCAGATGAGCGCCGGTCCGAACGTATACCCGAGCAGATTCAACTGGGTCTTCGGGCGTCCGTGCATAGTCCAGACGATCCGCACCGAAAGAACGAGACTTGCTGTCAGAAGCAATAACCATAACAGCAGTGCCGTTCTAGCACTGAGAAATCCAAGAGGAAGTGCGAATAACAGGGCCGAGGGCGGATTCCGCATGATAAGAACCTGGCCTCCAGACGGAAAACCCGCTGAGCGTTCGAGACTTAAGATAGCGGTCCCATCATAGGGATTTGCGCGATGCGCGAGCTGCTGGCCAGAGGCCCAGTAGGTGACAAAGTCGCGTATTCCCGCTGAGTCCCCTCTCAGCATCGACGCGCAAATACCACCCGCTGTAAGGAGGAACGCTAGAGTACAGATGGCCACGACCAGGAATTCGAAGATGGCGGGAAGCATATTTGGCCGCGTGGTCTCCGCCATTCTTCGTTTATCGGCTGATTGTGATTCTACAAAGGCTGGCGCGTCAGGAGCAGTTGGACTATCGCTCATCGGCAAGCGAGGAGAAAATTCAAGCTGGTCCCCTGGCCTGGTTCCGGTCGCCTCAACTGTACCTGAGGCAAACTCCAGCACAGAGTGCGCAGAAAGACACGCCGACATCCGCCATGGAGCCACGCCGGTCCTCACTTTTTTCACCTTCTTGTGGCGATCCAGATAGATGAGGTCGATGGGAAACCTCATAGCAAAAGTATGGACGGATTCACATGGAACGATCCAGATCCCTTCTCCGGCAGGAAGGCCGTCACGCCCCAGCAGCCCCTTCCTGCGTGCAGCCCCATGGTCGGCAACCTCGACTGAATGAGCGAGTACCGTCTCTCGAGTCAGGTTCCAGATCTTCAGCCTAGAATCAGGCGTTGTCCCGCCCTCTTCCACAGAACTTTTCGATATCCCATGAGTCAAGTCCATAACATTACGTTTGCCCAACATCTGAATGAAGAACCGAATCGCGTGGGAAAGATTTGCTCCTATTGAGGCGTCATCGGCGTAGCCGACATGGAAGTGGCCGCACCATATCCACTGGAAGAATACGAACCCTCGACATTGAGCGGCTTCTCCGGCTTATTGCTCTGAATCAGTTGTTCCACTGGTATCGCCGCCGGCGCGGGAGGCAGCGGCTTGGCCCCGGTTACATTGGCGCCGGGATTTGCCATCGATATCTTGGAGTTCGGCGGCAGAAACTTGTCCGGGTAGTTGAGTTGCGGCAGAGGCGTACCGACGGGCATGGGCGCGACAATCTCCGGAGTCACAATCACAATCAACTCGGTATTGGTGCGGTTCTTCGAGACTGACTGGAAGAGCTTGCCCAGGATCGGAACGCTTCCAATGAACGGAATCTTCTGGAATGTCTTGGTCTCGCGGTTGTCGAGCAGGCCGCCGATGGCGAAGCTCTGTCCATCATTCAGCTCCACCTCCGTCTCCACCTTGCGCTCCGTGATCGCCGGCACTGTGAACCCCGAGAGCGTAATGGCATTGGAGAAATCGAGCGCGCTGACCTCCGGAGCAACCTGCAATTGGATAGTCCCGCGCGGGGTAATCGTGGGAATGAAGTTGAGGCGAACGCCATATTCCTTGAACTGAATCGTGACCGTCGCCCCGGTGCCTCCCGTTGTTCCCTGCACTACCGGGTACGGATAGGCGCCGCCGGCGAGAAAGCTCGCCTGTTTGCCGTCCTCCGCAATAATGTTCGGTTCGGCAAGTGTCTCGACCAGGCCCTGTGTCTCCAGCGCCTCGATCGTGGCCCCCAGGTTCAGGTCCGGCCGAAAGAAAAAGAGATTCAACGCATTCGACACCGTCGCTACCGCGGAAGTCGACCCAGTGGGAAGAGCGACTGTTGGCGGCGCAAACTGCCCCGTCGAAACCGTGCCAATGGTATTCGCCGCGCCAGTGCTGAACAGATTCAGTCCAAGCTGCGTCGTCCGGCTGCGATCGACGCTGGCGAAACGTACCTTCAAAAGGATCTGCGGCCGCGCCTGTGGCACAGCGACATACAGCAGGTTGACCACCTTGCCCGCGCCTGCCGCGATCTGCATCGCGCGATCCGAGCTGGCCAGGTCATTCACCGTGCCCCGCAAAAAAATCAGGTTGTTCTCCGAAGCGACATTGATATCCTGCCCGGGCATCGCCACCCGAAGCTCTCGACGCAGCGCGGTTACGCTGTCGTCGATCGCGGCACGGCTCGGATGCACGACCACGTTGAAGAACTGCCTCTCTCCGCCCTGCTCCCAGACAATCAGGCTTGTATTCCCGACTGCTTTGCCGTTAACCATCACCTCTGTCGGGCTTACCGCAGTAGCTTCGGCGATATCGCCAAGGCCGATCGCAACCCGCAAAACTGGCTTCGTAAAGTCGACCAGCGCCGACTTACCCACAGAGACCGAGAGATCGTTGGCCTGGTCCTGACCGGTGCCGGCGGCTGCCGGGGCAGGAGCCGGAGCCTGGCCCAGAACAGCTCCCGAACAGGTTACAAACGACAAGGCACACAGAAAAACAAGAGGAGTCCGGCTTCGCACGTTCACTGTTTATCCTCACCAGAGGGAAATTTCGCTTCAGATTTTTTCGATCCGTTGAAGACTTCGACGAGGTAAATGCGAGAAGGCGCGGCGGCTTTCGGGGTCGCCCGGTGACCGGTTGCGACAGGCTTGGGCTTGATCGGCTCTCCAAAGAGCTGCGCCATCGCGGTCCCCGGCGGCGGGTCCACTTTGGTGTCCAGAGGATTGCGCAGGACCAGCTGAATATGCGTCTCGTTGCTGGCGAGGCTCAGCATCTCCGCTTGCTCGGGGCTCACCAGAAGGTTGACAACCTGAACCTGCTGCGGCTTTCCTTCAGCATCTTTTTGAATATCCGTGCCGGCCGACAAGACCTCGATGTTCTGCAGCAGTGTCTTCACTCTCGTTCCCTCGGTTGCATTGGCAGCTCCGGGAGCATTGCCCGCAATCAGAACGTCCACACGCATTCCTGGAGTGACGAACCCCGCGACACCCACCACGTCGTTGACCTTCACCGCGGATGCCCTCATGCCCTGCGGTATCGTCGCAGCAAGGCCGCCGCCGGAACCGGGTGCGGCAAGCCGGCTCTCCAGAACCGGTTCTCCGAGGTACAGATTCGAGATGACACCGCGCCCAATGGCGTCTTCTTTCCTGAGAATTGCCCCCTTGGGCAAAGTTCCGGAGATTTCGATCGTCGTCAGATCCGCGCCGCGCAGAACGCTTCCCAGCTTCAGGTCCGTTGCGGCAGCCACCACGTGAGTCGTCGCCTGGCGGTTCGCAGACAAGCGGCTCCCTATCAGCCGGAACACGATATAACTGCAACCCGCGGCAATCACGAAGGCGATCAATAGAATATTCAATAATCTGCGATTCATTCGGCATCCCCCGGAAACCGGCTGCAGCCAGTTCCGTTTCCAACACACATCGCACACATCGCAATTGCCATGCCAAAGGAAAAACTCCAGTTTGATGGAGAATCAGGGGTTTAGCTCACAGACGCCATCCCAAGTGTGAACATGTGTTTACCACTCACTGGGCCGATGTAGCTAGGGAGACACGCTCCCACGGCAGAGCCCCCCAATTGCCAGAGAGTTAGCGATAGATCCAGTTGGTCTGGAAATTGCTCTACAAGTGGAGCCTGATCCGGGAAGCAGAAGTGTGTCGAACGATCTACCCTGCGGATTGGCACTATTAGCGGTCTTATCTTGTTATGAAGCCTTCTCCTATTCTCGTCCTGTTTGGAGAACCGCCGCCGATGCGGAGGGGACCTTCCGGGTTTCTGGTCTCGATCCTGTTCCATGTCTGCGCGTGCATCCTGCTCTATCTCGGCCTCCATCAGGCGCATACGGTCGACTCCAGACCCTACAACCAGAGGTACGCGGTCCGGATCATGGAGTTACGCAAACAAGAGCCTAAACTGCACCCGCCGATTGAGAAGGTCATCCTTGACCCCGGGCAGCCGACCGATGCGCAGCCAATGGCACACGGCGCCGCACCCGCAACAGCCGCCGCACTTCGGATTCCGGAGAACCTCATCACGCAGAAACGAGCGCCCCAGACCCTCATCCAGCCGGAAGCGCCTCCCGACGTCACCATCGCCCAGACCATGCTTCCTCAGGTCTTTGTATGGAATGCGCCGCAACAAACAGTTAAGAAGATCGTGCAGCCCGCGCCCCAGACTGTCCCCCAGGTCAACGTGCGGCCCTCTCTCGACTCGCCAAATCAGGAAGTCCACGTCTCCGATCTCAAACTCTCGTCCACCGAATTCGACGCCAAGGTGCCGCTCCCGAACCCCAGCAAAACCTCGCCGGTCTCTGCCCCGAATGCGCAGAAGATACAACAGATTCCTCAGACTGCTTCGAAGGACACCGGGCCGGCAACGCCTGCAAGTGTGATCTCCCTCTCCAACGTTCAGTTGCAGGAGGGTACCGCTGCGCTTCCGATGGTCAATGAGGTCGCGGCCACTCCCTTTACCGGATCGCTGACGCCGGGCCAGCCAAAGAGCCTGTCGCAGACCGGCAGCGGCAAGGTCAATGCCAAAGAGAACGGAGCAGGCGCAGGCCAGGTGGCGGGCAACGAAGCCGGCAAGTCGTCCGGGGCTGTGGGTGGGTCTGCCGGTCAAAACGGCGCGAACGGCCAGTCCGGAGCCAACGCCAGCGTGCTCCCCGGCGATGGCCAGCGCACCATCGTGCATCTCACGCGTCCTCAGGACGGCAAATTCGGCGTCGTCGTGGTTGGATCTTCCCTGGCCGAAGACTATCCCGAGACGGTCAATCTATGGAGCGGCAGACTCGCCTATACCGTCTATCTTCACGTCGGCGTCTCCAGGAACTGGATTCTGCAATACTCCATCCCTCGCGCCCAGACGGCTGCCTCGGCCGGAAATGTCGCGCGCCCCGATGCGCCGTGGCCCTATGACATTGCCCGCCCCAGTATCGACGCCGACGCGAACACCGACGCGATCATGGTGCACGGCTTCGTCAACACCGCAGGCCGCTTCGATCAACTCGCAATTATCTTCCCCACCGAGTTGGCTGAAGCGAAGTTCCTGCTTCGCGCCTTGCAGCAATGGCAGTTCAGGCCCGCCATGCAGAATGGACAGGCCACCGAGGTCGAAGTCCTGATCATCATCCCCGCCGAAACCGAATAGGCTCGCTTCCGATCAACAAGCAAGCACCGAGCAATCATTGCGAAATGATCATCGCAGAGGTGCTTGACAGCGCAAACGTGTGCGCTGGAACAAATGGAATCGTGAGAGGAAAGTTGTAGATTACCTTCACCGTCACCAGGTTTCCGGGGCTGTTGCAGAGAGCGCTGCATGAAGACCCATGAACGAAAGACGACCATGTCGAATTTACGGTCATATTAGCCGGATCAATTCCAGGAAAGCTGAGGCCTTTGACATAGGTCGCAATGTCTCCGGTATCGTTCCCTCCCTGGGCAATACACGTTGCGGCACCGGGAGCCGTACAGTTGCTTGCTCCCGCGGTCGATCCCCGCACGACCGCATAGCGAGTGCCCTCTCGCGCCGCCTCGGAGACGAAGTGATAGGTATACAACATCAAGCAGGTTTCGATGATGCCGAACAGAAAGGTCAACAAAACAATCATAGAGAGAGCGGTCTCGAGAATCGCCGAACCGCATTCACTACTTTCAACTCGTCGCCTTCGTGCGAGCCTCCTCGTCACAGCAGTTCCATGTCGAAATGTGGTTGCCGCGCTCATTACTGCACCACTCTCATCGTCGCCTTCCCTTGAAAGGTGACAGAATTTGGAATCCCCGGGAAATGGAACAAGGTGTTTACCGGTGCTGACGTATTCACCTGAACGAATTCGACGATTCGGGAGGGGCTCGCGCATTTGGTCAAATTGGTATCTGTGGAAGAACAGCTAGGGTTCGCTGTAATGACCCCCGCGGAACTTTCGCACGCACAGGAGAGCGCCGCCGTCGCGGTCATGGTCGTGATATCCGGCGCCTCTGTTTCAGCAGCCAGAACGATTCCTCCACCAGGCAAAAAATCAGAAGCGGTCGTGTGGGTTTGCGCAGCATAGGCAACCCCCGCTCGCGCGGCATTGTTCACCTCGATGGCTGCATAGGCCAGGCGTCCGACTTCGGCAGCTCCAAGCAGCAACACGACGAATATCGGCAGTACGAGGGCAAGCTCTACGAAGGCCTGCCCTCTTTCTTCATGCAGATCGTGTCGAAACATCGGAGTCCTCTCTTTCTTGGGAGTCACCGGAATAAACCAGCCATATCACTCTCATCGCTTACTCCACCAGCGTCACTCTCGTGAGTTGCGACGCACCAGTTGTCTGGGAAAAACTATTAATGGTGATGTCCGCTGCGGTGTCGGACAACGTCTTAACAATCAAATCTGTATTAAGAATCAAGCCACCCTTCTTGCCGCTGCCGCCGTGGTCCTGCAATGTCATGGCCGCGCCAGGCGCATAGATATCCCCGTTGATTGTTCCGGTAGCGTCGCCTTTTGCGAACGCTAAGGTACTTCCATTAGTAGGCGGTGCCATGATGGAGATCCCGCCAAAGGTTTGGGTTGGCCCCAGAGGTGGTGGGTTAAGATTCAGCGTCGTCCCGGTATTCTCTGTGAGGCCGCCGCTGTTTAGATCGAGAGTCGCGCCGTTCGTTGTAACGGAGCCGTCCAGGGTTACGTTTCCGGTAAAGACATACATTCCGGGACCAAAAGTTGCATCGGAAACTACGACGTCTCCGCTGTAGCACGCAATACCGCCCGCTGGAGCGGGCACGCTACCGCTCAACGTTCCCGCACCTTTCTTACCCCCTGCATTGGGCACGGTACAGGTGGCCTTGAGGGGATTCACGGTTGGATCAGGCATCTTAGCGATGAGATTGCTGAGAGGATCGCTCAATGGAACGATACCTGTGATGGGCTGTGTGCCACTGGAGGACCCACTAACACCTCCAACTACGCCAACTGATCCAGCTGTGATGGTACCGGCTTTTCCGGTGAAGTCCAGGGCATCTGAGCCACTGGAGTCAATAATAAGGCCACAGTTAGGCGCGGTTAAGTCGAAGTTTCCCTGCAAACTCATCCCGGTGCCAGTGGGCGCCAATATGTAGACGCAGCCGGTGGATGAGCCCCCATTCTGGGCGACCGCTCTGGCAGTAGGGGTCATATTCAATACCCCAAACAGACTCATAAAGAGAGTCGGCTGTGTCTGAGAAACAATGGCTTCCACATAATTGAGATCGCCGGTATGCGGCCCACTCGCCGGTCCATGGTGCACAATAACAGTCGCTCCGTTGCTTCCGGTCGTGAACCCATTCTGTACTGCGGCAGCCTGGGCCGCATTCGTGATAGATCCCGAGCTGTAGTTGAGCTCCAACGCACCCGCAATAGCTGCAGCATCGGCTGCAGTCTGCACAAGTCTTTTCTCACGCAACATCACACCAACGTCTGCTGCCAGGGCTACAAAACCAAGCAGACATGTCATGCACAGAGCGGAAATGATCAGGGCCTGTCCGCTCTCGTCTTTAAGCTTCTTCATATCGTTCCTCCAGGCATCGCCAAAGCTGCATCCTGACTGCGTGGCCCTTACCCGACTTCAAGTGCTCCAAAAACCTGACAATGGTCTTCTTGTCGATCGAACCTCTCGTGTGACCGTTCGCCCCGCCCTTGTCAGCCAGTGGGACAAACACGAAACCAACTCCATCCTCCCCGAGCCGAATAACCCTCGATAGCACGGTAATATAGCTGTCCGAACTGGCAGTTGGATCGGGAATATCGGTTCGTTGCAGTGTCACCGTCACCACCGTGCCTGGATGCCATCGCTCTCTGGTCACCAGAAAAAATCCGGTCGTACTGATGTTCCGTATCTCGTGGCCCGTCGGTATCGATCCATCCCAGTAATACGCAACCAGCAGGGGCGACTCCAGCCGTTCGGCTTTCCGGTGATCGGACGACGACACTTTCTTGAACCAACTCCGGACTGATCCCATCTCATTGCCTCGTGGTTGCTGCCGATCCTTGCGCACACAATACAGTTGCAATTAGGTACCGTATCGTTCCGCCTGGCCCTGAAGCTCGATGCTCCTTCCTTTGTTGATTCGATCCTCCATCTCCTCCGCCACGCAGATCAGCAACTGATCTCCCGGCTGGGTCTGCGACGAGTAGATGGTGTGTGTCGGGAGTTCAAGCACGCTGGCAGCCTGCGTCTTCAAAGGTGAGATACGGAATCTCGGGAAGTGTTCGATCACGTGAACTACCTGATGGTTCTCGTCCACATAGATCAGATCGAGCGGAAATAAAACTCCCATGGTATGAATTCCACAAGAGGGGACAACCCACAGGCCTTCATCCACCTTCAGCCGAAGGCGACCGATCAAACCCTTGAGACGCGTGAAAGTCGTATTGGCCGGGGTAACACCCAGGCTCAGGAAACATTCGCGCGTCCGGTTATATACGCAATACGTCGATTTATTCATTGTGTCTCTCTGAGCCTTCGCGGCGCATGGCGACAGGACGTTGCTTCAAAGTCATCCCGCCGGCGGATCGATCAACCCATGCCACTCCTTTCGCCGAAATTTTCCTGTCTACCTGAACCTGCGCGCTTCCTCCGCTTTAGAGCAACGCGACGACTGCGCATCGCCATTTCGGAAGAAGCGGCCCGGCTCAATCTCCCGCACGGCATGCTTATTCAACCCGTTTGCGGCGACGCTGAATCAGGACGACCAGCACAACGACCGCAAGGACAGCGGCTACGATCCGAATGATTGTTACGTTATCCATGTCAATTCTCCCTTCTCAATGAATGAGGTACTTGTCAAAACTTTCCATGACGGTAATTGCCGCCGGGCCTAACGTCACCAGGAAGAGGGAGGGAAAAATAAACAACACCAGCGGAAAGACAAGTTTCACCGTTGTCTTTGCTGCCAGTTCCTCCACCGCCTGACGACGCTGGGTCCTGAGGGTATCCGAATGAACGCGTAAGGTTTTGGCGACGCTGGTTCCGAATTTTTCCGATTGCACCAGCACGGAAACCAGGTTGCGCACGCTTTCGACATTGGTGCGCTCGGCAAAATGCTTCCACGCATCGGCGCGAGGAAGTCCGGCCCTCTGTTCGAGAACCACCATGTCCAGCTCGTTACTGACCGCGGGTTGCGCCAGGCTCAACTCCTCCGCGGTTCGAGCCACGGCCTGATCGAGACTTAATCCCGCCTCGATACAGATCACCAGCAGGTCGAGCACGTCCGGAAGCCCGCGGCGAATCTTTGCCTGCCGCGCGGATATTCTGTTTCCAAGCCAGAAGTCCGGCAACAAAAACCCAAGGCCGATCGCCACAAGATACGCAAAGAACGGGCTGTAACTTCCAGCGCCTGTCACAAACGCCGTAATACACAAGATCACGGGAACGATGACCTTCGCTCCATAAAAAAGCTTGACTGCTGAGTCATTGCGATAGCCGGCACGGACGAGGCGCTTTTGTACTACGGACATCTCCGCCGTGCTCTTGGGAAGAACGCGCTCGAACCGCCCAACCATCGTCCCCAGCGTGGCGCCTGTCTGCTCAATCGCCTCTCGGAAGCTTCCTTGCTTCGGCCGCGGACTGATTACCGACGAAATCCGTTCGATCATGGCTTCGCGATAGAACAGGATCAGGCCGCCGCTCGCGATCAAAAGAAAAATGAACAGAAATGTAAAGGCTGCAAATCCCATAACTCACCTTCAAACGTCCACGCGGACGATCTTCCGAATAATCAATGCGCCAATGATTGTCATTGTGCCCGACAGATAAAGAAGCTTGATGCCAATAGCACGGGTCCACAACAAGCTCATACTTTGTGGATTGATAAGGTACAGGCCAATGCCAAGCACGATGGGAAGAAAAGACAGAATCCATCCCGTCAATCGTCCCTGCGCCGTGTGGACACGTACCTGCCGCTTCAAACGAAATCGTTCCCGAATTACATACGCGGCTTTGTCGAATACCTCGGCAAGATTTCCTCCGCTCTCTTTCTGAATCAGGATGGCCGTAATCACAATCTTCAGATCCTGCAGAGGAACGCGCGCGGCCAGGTTGCCCATCGCGGTCTTCAGGTCAAGCCCATAGTTCTGCTCGTCAAAACAGATGCGAAATTCCTTCCCTATCGGATCGGGAGACTCGTGGCCCGCCAGATCCAGCGCCGAGATGAAGCTATGCCCGGCGCGCAGTGCGCTTACCATCAGATCGAGCGCCTCAGGCAGGCCTGCCTCGAATTTACTAAAGCGCTGCGTGCGCCGGTGCAGGACGAAAATCAGCGGAGCAGCGCCGAGCAGCAAGCCGATCAACACGGAAAATATAGGCGTCCCGGTCCGCAGATAAATCAGGTAGGTAGGAATCAGAAAACAGATGGCACACATCAGGATCAAGCTTCCCGCCGTCCATTGCAGATTGGCCTGGTAAAGAAGAATGCGCAGCCGCGGAGCCACTTCGAGCTTCAGCAGCCAGCGATTCAGCCACGGTACCGCACTCAGCAGTTCTTCCTTCCGGATATCGACGGCTTGGTCCGCCGCGGAGAGCTTCGATGTCGCCAGGGCAGCCCGAAGCACATTGAGGGTCTGCTCGGTCTGCTGAGAGGCACTGGTCCGGCCCGCGGTCAGGAGCAGCGCGGCAACCACGAACACAGCAAAGAATACGACGACCAGTAGCAGCAACATACTTCTCTCCTCGCTTTCTCAGTTCACTTCCTGAACATTCTCAAACATGCTGCTCGGCAGCATGACGCCCGATATACGAAGCTGTTCAAGAAATTTCGGCCGAATGCGGCTGGGTTGAAACGTGCCCATCACCCTGCCATCCGGCCCGATTCCCTTCTTCTCGAAGTTGAAGATCTCGTGCATGCTGATGATGTTCTCTTCCATGCCGGTGATCTCGGAGATGTTGACCACCTTTCGGGTGCCGTCGCTCAATCGCGAGACCTGCACGACAATGGCGATCGCCGAAGCCATCTGCTGACGGACCGTTCGCTCCGGCAAATTCAGGTTGGTCATCGCAACCATGGATTCCAGCCTGGATAACGCATCGCGCGTAGAATTGGCATGGATCGTCGCCATCGAGCCCTCGTGGCCCGTATTCATTGCCTGGAGCATGTCGAACGCTTCCTCCCCGCGCACCTCACCGATAATGATTCGATCAGGGCGCATGCGAAGGCTGTTGATCAGCAACTGACGCTGGCGGATCGCTCCCAGTCCTTCCACGTTCGGCGGCCGCGTCTCCAGCCGAACGATGTTCTCCTGCGCCAGCTGCAGTTCGGCTGCATCTTCGATCGTCACCAATCGTTCGTGCTTCGGAATGTACTGCGACAATATATTCAGCAGCGTGGTCTTTCCCGCGCCCGTACCCCCCGAAATCAAAATACTGATCCGCGCGCGTACGGCCGCCGCAAGCATCTCCATCATCTCGGACGAAATGCTCTTCAGTTGGACCAGCTGATTGGCAACCAGCGGCCCGGTCCCAAAACGGCGAATGGAAAGCGCAGGCCCATCGAGCGCCAGCGGCGGAATGATCGCATTGACGCGGGAGCCGTCAGGCAGACGCGCGTCGACCATCGGCGAAGACTCATCGACCCTGCGCCCAACCCGCGAGACGATTCGGTCGATGATCTGCATCAGATGCCGGTCGTCGCGAAAGACCGCATCGATTCTCTTCAGAATTCCGTGCTTTTCAATAAAGACGTTGTCTTTGCCATTGACCAGAATGTCGGAGATCTCCAGATCACGAAGAAGCGGTTCCAGCGGGCCGAGCCCGAAAACCTCATCAAGCAGGTCAGACTGAACCTTTTCCTGTTCGGTCAAACTCAACGGCACACCCTGGGCGCCGATAATCTCGCCTATCATTCTGGCAACTGCGTTTCGCGCCTGGCTGTTCTCCACGCGCGACAGCTTTTCCAGATCCAGTTTGGGGATCAGCGTTCGGTGTACTTCGGCTTTGAACTGCTCGAGATTCAGTTGTTCCACGTTATTCCATCCGTGCTACTGTTGCGAAAATTGGCCCTTGGCCTTCATCCGAATAAACTGAACCGCTTCTTCTTGTCCGCCGTAGGCGGCAAACCGCACGCCGTCCGGGCCATTTGCCGCAGCACCGCTGCAATCCCCGAATCTCCCAGCGCAATCGGAGTCGCTGTATTCTGCGCCCGCTGAACCGTGCCGTAATCGCTGGGAACCCTCCAGGCAGCGGGCTTGGTCAGCGCCTTCGTAATATTCTCTTCGTCGATTCCAAGTGTGTTCGGCGTGAACCGGTTCAACACAATCTCGAGCTTTGGCATGGGCAGCGTGAAAAACTCCGAGATCAATCGATTCGAGTTGCGAAGCTCCGGCACGCTTACCTGAGTGACCAGATAGACGATCGCCGCTCCTTCCAGCATCGTCTTATAGGTCGAGACCATGTTCGATCCGGCGTCAACCACGACGTAATCGAAATCCTGGCGGGCAACAGTCAGAAGCTTGCCAATGGTTTGATCCGATGCATTGACCGTCGTATATCGGTCTGGCGCAGAGAGCACGGACAGGCCAGAGCTGTGTTTGGTCAGAAGCTTGGCTAGAAAATTGGAATCGAGACGGTTGGCGTTCTGCAGAGCATTTGCCGTCGAAAACTGCGTCATGATTCCGAGATCGAGAGCCGAAGCGCCAAGTGGAAGGTCGAGATCGAGCAGGATGGTATTCTTCCGCGATTCCTGCGCGAGCAGGATGGCAAAGTTGCTCGCGATCGTGCTCACTCCCGAGCCGCCTTTGGCTCCTGCAAATATCAATAGCTTGCCCAACGCCTTTTTGACAGGGCGAACCGTCGGTTTGCGAACTGAAGCCCGCACCAGAGCCTCCGCGATTGTGTTCGGAGCGATCGGCTGGCTGAGAAATTCCCGGGCGCCCGCGCGCATGCAGCGAACCAGCAATTCGGAGTCCGCCTGCGCTGAATACACCATCACCGTCGCAGAGCTGTTGGCGCAGATATGCTCTACCAGGTCGAGCGCATGTTCGGGATCGCTGTCCAGATCGACGATGATGACGTCGTAATCGTTCTCCAGCAGTTGCGGAACATCATCGAGGTCGGGATACGAGGCAAACTCGCGCGTCACGTTCGCCTGCGACCCGGCCAGTGCTCGCGCCACCGCATCGCGTCTCGGCTCATCCGGGCCAATCAGCGCAACCGATAGCACATGTACGTCGAGCGAATCCGGGCCATGCGCAAAGGTGGACATCACAGTATCGCCGCTCCTTTGTCGTACCGTTCCGGTAGGTTGAATTGAGATCGCCATATTTTCGGTGAAATAACCATGATGCGTACTAGTCCTTAGCGAGAAAAGAAAGAAACGATGGTTCCGATCGCGATTGCCGGAGCATAGGGCATCTTGCGTGTCAGAGGATTGCTGAGAACAAGTTCCGGATGAGGACGCAATCCGCGTTTTTTGAAGCCGAACACCAGGTCGCCGGTGCCCTGAAATAAATCGCCGAGAAATCCGCCGGCTGCCGCCCAGCAGAGAGCCATAATTCCTCCGGCGATGCTGGTGATAACCAGGGCGAACAGCAGCTGCCCCGGACCAATCCAGGCCCCGATCGCCGCGCATAATTTCAGATCGCCCATGCCCATACCTCCCAGAAACCAGAGAATGCCGAAGAGCGCCGCCCCTACCCCCAATCCGGCGAGGCTCTGTCCAATCCCGCTCCAGCCATGCAACCAACCGGAGACGCAGATTCCCGCCACCATGAAGGGAAGCACCAGCCAGTTCGGAATCCGGCGGCTGCGCAGATCGGTGAACGTCGCAATCGCGAGCACAATCAGAGTCGGCCACCACGCGATCGAATGCATACACGTCTCTTTCTCCCCGTCTGAAGGGGCGCATCGATGAGAGTGCAATTCGCCATCCAAAGCGCTGGGGACGCCGAAGCAATTGAATCCTCGGCACTAAGCAGACTCGCGGCCGTCCCAGTGTGAACGGCTGTTTACATGCATCATTCCGGAGTGAAGCGGAACATATACACCGCTAACGGCGGGGGAGCCACTTCCCGAATGAGCAGCGGCAGCTTCGCCAAGAAACCAAGTGCTAAATACATCTCCACCCGTATTTAGAGTATGCAGACCGTCAGCAGGCAGATGCGCAGTTATGGTATTGCAGGTACTCTCTTTTCGCCTGTCCTTTTCTCTGGGTCCGGTGCATCCGTTCGCGCTCCCCTGTGCTCGGCTTTCGCTGTAAAAGCACCGACCCGGAGACTCCAGGCCCTGCAATTAAAAACTTCCGCCGAATCTTCTTTCAATATCCTTTAGAAAACAAGCAACTAAGGGGCCATAACCGCCGAACTGGTTCGAAGGTAACCGGAAATTGCACCGTGTTTGGTTACGAAATAAGCCTAAAACAAGGATTTACGGGTACTAAATTTTCGTGGACAAACCAAAATCTTCTTGGTACTACTACTGCCTGTCCTAAAAGGTTCGACTTTTCCACAACCTGCGCTTCAGCTAATGCAGGTGCTTATTTTCCGACTGTCTCCCCATGTTGGAACGGCTCTGTACCGTCAAGTTATTCGTGGGAGACACTAAAGATGATTCGAATTGGTCTGTACTCGGAAGACGCTAAACTGCGACAAATTCTCGCCTCTGCCCTGGGAAAGGACTTCCAGGTTCTGTTTGAATCGACAGAGGACGGAATCACTCGGCTGCTCGCCGGCGCAGGCTGTGACGTAACGATTCTCGACCTGGACTCCGATCATCCTTCCTTGCAGGAGCGCATCGCCTCCTGTCGCCGCCTCGTCGCCTCGCGAATCTCCACGGTCGTCATGGCAGACGACGCCCTTCGCGCCACCGCAGCGGAGCTGGTCCGGCTCGGAGCCTACAGCTATTGCCGCAAACCCCCTTCCATACGAGATCTGAAGGCAGTCCTGCACCGCGCCCACGAACGATGTTCCCTCCAGCGTGAACTCCACACCGCGCAGCAGCAATTGGAAGAGACCACCTGCTGCGATCAAATGATCGGCTCCAGCCCCCAGATGCAGCAGGTCTACGATCTCGTCCATCGCGTCGCCAATCTCAACGCCTCCGTCCTTGTCACCGGCGAAAGCGGTACGGGCAAGGAGTTGATCGCCCGCGCCATCCACAATCTCGGCTCTCGCGCCAAACAGCCCTTCGTCGCAGTCTCCTGCGGAGCCATCCCGGAGACCCTCATCGAAGCCGAACTCTTCGGCCATGAAAAAGGCGCGTTCACCGGCACCGTAGGCGCACGCGAGGGCTATCTCGAGCAGGCCGGAGACGGCACCTTGATGCTCGACGAGATTGGTGAGCTCAGCCCTTCCACTCAGGTCAAGCTTCTCCGCGTCCTTCAGCAGCGCGAATTCAGCAGACTGGGCAGCAGCAAACTCATCCCGCTGCGCGCGCGCCTGGTCTTCGCCACCCATGCCGACCTATCCGAGCTCGTAACCCAGGGCAAGTTTCGTCTCGATCTCTTCTACCGCATCAACGTCATCAAAGTAAACGCTCCCCCGCTGCAGGAGCGTGTCGAAGACATTCCCCACATCGCGATGCACTTCCTCCGCCAGTACTCCGAGATCTACCAAAAACTGGTCGAGGAGATCACACCCGGAGCGATGGCCCTCCTTCAGGCCTATGCATGGCCCGGAAACGTGCGCGAACTGGAAAACGTCATTCAACGCGCCATCATCGTCGCCTCCAGCGATACCATCTCTGAAAGAGATCTGCCCCTCAACATCCAGAGCGAAAGCGTCGTCAATATCGGAGACTATCAGCCCGTCAATTCCTTCGAGCGGCAGCTCCGCGACTACAAAGTCAAGCTTGCCGCAACCGCGGTCCGCGACCACAACGGCAACAAGACTCTCGCAGCGCGCAGCCTCAACATCTCGCGCGCCTATCTGCACCGGCTCATCCGCCTCGCGGAGCAGAATCAACTCAGCGAAAGTGAGAACACCGAAGCCCTCGATCTGGAGACAGCTTGAGTGCCACGGCCCCCATCGCCGCCCCAACCAGAACTGTCGCACCTGTCTCTGCTCTCCGGCGAATCTTTTCCTTCCCTGTAATGCTAGCCGGCCTTTTAGCCATGCTGGCCGTACTCACCGTCCGGGCCCGCTTCGACGACCCTGATATGTGGTGGCATCTCAAGATGGGACAGGTCATCTGGACCACCCACACCATCCCCATTACCGATCTCTTCTCCTACACCACCAGCCATCACGCCTCGATTCCCCACGAATGGCTCACCGAAACCCTGATCTTCGCCGCATACAAAGCAGGAGCCTATCCCGGCCTGATGCTCTGGCTCTGCTTCTTCACCGCTGCCTTGCTCATCGCTGGCTACGCCTTCTGCTCGGTCTACTCCGGCAATCCCAAAGTCGCTTTCATCGGAGCCTTGACCATCTGGTTCTTCGGCACGGTAGGCTTTGCCATCCGACCGCACATGATCGGCTATCTTCTCCTGATCGCCGAGCTTGCGTTGCTGCACCTGGGCCAGACTCGCGATCGGCGATGGTTCTACGCGCTGCCGCCCCTGTTTGCCATCTGGGTCAACTGCCACGGTTCCTTCTTTTTTGGCATCTGCCTCGCCGCGGCAATCTTGTTAAACTCCTGGTTCAACTTCGATGCCGGATTGCTCATCGCCAATCGTTGGGACTCGCGCACTCGCCAAACCTTGATCGTCGCGCTGCTTCTCTCAATTGCGGCATTATTCCTCAACCCCGTTGGTGCGAACTTGGTCGTCTACCCATTGAAGACCCTGCTCGATCCAGGAATGGGCTTCAGCCCGGTATCAGAGTGGCAGCCGCTTCAATTTACTGATGGCCGCAGCCTTGCCTTTCTGGCATCCCTCATGTGCGTCTTCCTCCTCGTGATCATTCGCCGGACAGCTCTCCGTTGGCAGGAATTCGTGATATTGGCTCTGGGCGCATGGTTCGCTGCCACTCACCAACGCATGCTCTTCGTCTTCGGAATATTGCTCGCGCCTATTCTGTCGCGTCTGCTCTCGACTGCGTGGGACAGTTACAACTCAGAACAGGATCGGCCCTGGCCGAACGGGATATTCCTTGCAGTATCGCTGCTGATCGCTTTCCTCGCCTTTCCCAGCCGCCAGAACCTCGCCGCGCAAGTAGAGGAGTTCAGCCCGGTTAAAGCAGTTGAGTACATTCAAGCCCGTCATCTCACCGGGCCCATGCTCAATGAGTGGACCGACGGCGGCTATTTGATCTGGGCAATGCCGGAACACCCCGTCTTCATCGATGGCCGCGGCGATATCTTCGAGTGGTCTGGCGTCCTCGAAGACTTTGGGAAGTGGGCTCTCCTCCAAACCAACCCCAATACGCTTCTCGATAAGTACGGAATCAGTTTTTGCCTCTTGTCACGGACGTCTCCCATGGCGATCGTGCTACCCCTGTTGCCAGGATGGAAGACCATCTATTCAGACAAAATTTCGGTCATAGTTGCGCGATCCGCGCCCTGACCAGGAATCCGACCGCTCCGGCCCTGCTAACGCCTTCCAAGCCTTGGCGCGTCACCAATACCCGGTGATACACTAAGGTCTGAACAGTGGTGTCGCCGCCGCAACGCGCGAGAGGGCTCAGTTCCCTCCTCCACACCAATTCAAATACCCTCCGGCATTCCTCCGGACTCAAGAGGTTACCAGTACCGCAATGCTCGCTCTTCTCATGGTCATCCACATTATCGTCTCGCTGTTCATCATTGGCGTCGTCCTCATCCAGCAGGGAAAATCCGCCGACCTTGCCGGGGCCTTTGGCGGTCAGGGCTCGCAGACAGCCTTCGGCCCGCGCGGCGCAGCCAACCTCCTCACCAAACTCACCACCTGGTCCGCGGTCATCTTCATGATCACCTCCATCGCCCTTACCGTCACACTCTCCCGCTCCAGCGGCGATCATTCCGTTCTCTCCGGCGTCAAAACCGCGCCTGCCTCTCAGACCACTCCAGCGAAGAAGTAATCTCAGGGATTCATGCCATGCGCAGGCCAGCCGGCTTGCGCATTTTTCTCGCCCCGCAATAACGGCGATAATCGCATTATGCCGAAGCTCTCCGCCCTCGCTCTCCTTCTCGCGCTAGCCGTTCCCGCCCTCCCGCAGCAGCCCACGCCAGTCAATCCGGCCGCCCTGCCTTCCAACTCGCCCTGGCTCTTCGCCGGCTTCAAAGGTAACGGCGAAGACGGCGTCTACTACGCCATCAGCCGCGACGGTTACCGCTGGACCATCGCCAATCAGGACCGCCCCATCTTCCACCAGACTCAGCCCAATGAGCTGATGCGCGATCCCTTCCTCCAGCGCGGTCCCGACGGCACATTCCATCTCGTCTGGACATGGTCCTGGCGCAGCCCCACCGTTATCGGTCATTCCACCTCCACCGATCTACTCCACTGGACCCCACACGAGCAACTCAATGTCCTCGCCAACGAACCCGCGGCCCTCAACGCCTGGGCCCCCGCACTCTACTACGAACCAGACCACCAACGCTGGCTCATCTTCTGGTCTTCCACCGTCCCCGGCCGCTTCCCTGGCGACGACTCCGGCGACAGCGGTCTCAACCACCGCATCTTCTACACCACAACCACCGACTTCAAGAACCTCGCTCCCGCCAAAGTCTTCTTCGATCCCGGCTACAGCGTCATCGACGCCACTCTCATCCAGACCGGCGATAACTATCACCTCATCTTTAAAGACGAACGAAAGAAACCGCTAAAGAAAATCCTTCAGATCGCCTCGGGTCCCACGATGGAAGGTCCCTGGTCCAACATCAGCCCACCCATTTCCAACCATTGGTCCGAAGGCGCCGCCATCATCCCTGTCGCCGCCACTGCTCACTTTCCTGCCGGCTACCTCGCCTACTACGACCACTACCATGCCCCCCAGCGCTACGGCGCACTCTTCTCCACCGATCTCAAAACCTGGGTCAATGCCGACGACCGTGTCTCCTTCCCCGCCAAACTCCGCCACGGCTCCTTCCTCCGTATCACCCAGGCCGAATACAACCTGATCGACAACCTCCAGCAACCCTGAGCCTGCCGTCGCCAACCTATCTCCTCCAGCCTTTGCCATGGCCGGATTGCTATTCTTGACAAATGGGGCCCACAGCGGCCAACAACAGGAAGACTGATGACTGACCTCTACAGCAACGCCCAATCCGCGGCCGACTACATCCGGGTCGCCGCAGACCTTACTCCCACCATCGGCATCATCCTCGGCTCCGGTCTCGGCAGCTTTGCCTCGCAGGTCAACCACGCTACCCGAATCCCCTACGCCGAAATCCCCCACTTCCCCCGGTCCACCGTCGAAGGTCACTCCGGCCATCTCGTTCTCGGCGCCATCGCCGGCATCTCCGTCGCCGTCATGCAGGGTCGCGTCCACGCCTACGAGGGCTATCCCCTCTCCGACGTCACCTTCCCCACCCGGGTCCTCGGTCTCATCGGCTGCAAAACCCTCATCGTCACCAACGCCGCCGGCGGCATCAACTCCCGCTACCGCCAGGGTTCGCTCGTCGCCATCGCCGACCACATCAACCTCACCGGAACCAATGCCGCCCTCGGCCCCAATGAGCCGCGCTTCGCTTCCATTCCCGGCGCCGCCCAGCGCTTTTTCGACATGTCCGCCGCCTACGCTCCCCACCTGCGCGCTCTCGCCGTCGAAGAGGCTGCCCGCCAGGGCTTCCAGCTTTCCCAAGGTGTCTATCTCGCCGTTCTCGGCCCGAGTTTCGAAACCCCCGCGGAAATCCAAGCCTTCCGCACCCTCGGCGCCGACCTCGTCGGCATGTCCACGGTCCACGAGACCATCGTCGCCCGCCACATGGGCCTCGAGGTACTCGGTCTCTCGCTCGTCACTAATATGGCCGCCGGCGTCATCGCCTCCGGACAGCAAACAGCCGAAACCATCCACCACGAAGATGTCATCGAAATCGGCCGCCGCGCCGAAAAGCAATTCACCGCCTTACTCATCGCTCTCATCCCCCAAATCGCCGCCGGACAATCTTGAAGCCCCACACCACCGGCTTACCGATCCGGCCAAATCCGGATACCCCATCTTCGCGAAGGTCTCCTTGTCGTTAAGCCAGGTGGTGTCGCCAAGTTCATGTCGTTAAGCGATATACCCGATCATCTCCCTAACTCCGCCACCGCAGCTCGCGCCTCGACCGCCGCCAGTTTCCGGTGCAACCCCTCGCCCGAAAACGCGATCGGCGCCTCGGCAAACCGTACCTCTACCTTGACTCCATGCAACCCCAGAAACTTGAAGATATGCGCCAGCATATTTCGCTCCCCCCAATAACAGACATCATCCGCGACGCTCACGCCAGGCCCGTTCTCCCGCGCAAAGCTGTACCGCAAACAGGCCGCAGTCACCGGCGAACCGGCATCCAGCACCTGCGCCAGCAGCCCGCTATGAAACTTCAGCAGCGTACTTCCATTGGTCGTCGTCCCCTCCGGAAAAAACACCACCGGCAAACCTGCATCTACCGCCGCCTGCATTCCCTTCCTCGCCTTCATCGCGGATCCGCCATGGCCGCGCGCAACATAAACCGTCCCGGACATGGTCGTCATCCATCCGACAACAGGCCATCGGCGAATCTCCTCCTTCGACACAAAAACACAAGGATGCAGCGCCGCGAAGACGACAATATCGACATAGCTCAGATGGTTTGAAATCACCGCACCGCGCTCGGGAAACTCACCCGCCACACGGATCTCAACTCCCATCCCCCGCATCGCCCGCGCGCAAAAACGATGCAGCCAATCCGCACGCTGCTCGCGCGTTGCCGGACGCTTCACCATCAGCTCCGTCCCTGCGAAAATGAACATTCCCACCAGCCGAAAACTGCGCCCCACCGACCGAAAAAAACTCACCGGACCAAATCCTCGTCTTTCAACACTGACACAGTCTTCCCAGGCGCAGTTTATCCTGTAAGAAGTGCAGCCAGACCAGCCAAATCAGAGCGCCTCGCTTCCACACCGTGCTCCAATCCACCATAACTGGATCTATCGTCGCTTCGCCCTTCCCATCCTCGCGCTCCTCCGCATGGGAGCTTCGCCGGAGAAGCTCGCCTGGAGCATCGCCGCCGGACTCCTCATCGGCATCAACCCCATCATTGGCAGCACCACCGTTCTCTGCCTCGCTCTCGCCTTCCTCTTCCGCCTCAACGTAGCCGCCTCGCAGATTGGCAACCACATCGTCTATCCGCTCGAGCTCATCCTCGTCATCCCATTCATCCACGCGGCTAGCCGCCTCTTCCACACCGCGCCCATGCCGCTCTCTGCCGGCGAGCTGCTCCACGCCGCCCGCGAACACCCGCTCGACCTCATCCGCCAGCTATGGCTCTGGGAGTGGCACGCCTTCCTGCTCTGGGCCATCCTCGCCGCGATTGTCATTCCCACAATCGCCTTGGCGATCACGCCAATCATGCGCCGCCTGCTGCAGCGGGTCCGCACTCACCAGTACCCCATCGTCCCGGAGATCTAGAATCTACTGCGGTCCGTGATACTCCTGAACCGGATCGCCGCTCTTCATCCACGCCGTGTAGATCAGGTCACGCAACTCGATCGCTCCCGCCGCCAGCCGCTCATCCAGGAATGCCCGGCTCTCCGGTGTTCCTGTGTCGACGAAGCCGCCCGCCTTCTCCAGTTGATACGTCTTCTCCACCAGCGAGTTCGAGTGCCGCAGATACAGCAAATAGTCCGCCCACTCATCGTTCAACACAGCAGGCTTTGCCGCCGCCACCAGCGGAGCCACGTCCGATGCCTTCGCTGCCGCCATCACAAATATCGTCTCAAACTGAGAATGAATCTTGTGTTCCGTCGTGTATCCATTCGGATTCGGACCCGTCCACCCGTTGTACTGAATCGTGTCATGCAGCGGCTGCGATCCATCCGCCACGTAATGTCCAAGCCACGCCGCATAGAACAGGATCGCGGTCTCCGCCGGCTTCGTATCCTGGTTCGCCGCCACCAGCTTCCGATACTCGCGCAACCCAACCTTCAGCCGCTCGTAGGTCTCCTCCACCTGCCATGGCTGAAACCCGATCTTCTCCGCGGTCAGATTCAGGTCAGGATGCGCCGCTGCAGCCTTCTCGACCGCGCGAATAAAGTCATACCGTCTATGTGGAAGATCCATTCCGCTTGCCGGACATCCGTTCTGGCTCGCCGTGCAGGACACATCCGCAAGGTCCGCCCACTCCATATCCAGAAAATGGTCAGGAGACTGCGTCACCGACAGCTCTTCCTCCGCCCGGTTCTTCCATCGATCTGGCTCCGGTCCCAGATACTCCATCGTATCCAGCGCCTCCCCGTTCCTCAGAAACGCCGGGACCTCCGCCGGCAGATACGTCGCCGCCAATCGGTTGATCATCCTGTGTCCGTCCGCGCCCCACGCGAAGGATAGCTGCGCCGTCATCAAGGGAACCATCGCCGCAGCCACAATGAAACGAACTACCTCGGAAACCTTTGTCATGGTCGCAGTATATCCGGCGAGAAAGCAGTGTTTCCGGCAAGAGACGCGACTCTGAACTCTTCCAAGGTCCATTCGATCCAGCAAATTCGCCCGCCTCGAGTCTCCAGAAAGAACATCAAAAATTGCAAGGAAAAAGAAAGGGGCCTTATTGACGCCGAGTCTGAATCTGGCCAATACTGAAGACCGCTTCCTATCCTGCATCTGGAAAGATGAAAGGAACTGCGATATGCACCTCCCCATCAAACTCCTCTCCTTCGCGGCCATTCTGTTTACGGCCGTCGCCGTTAAAGCCGATACCCTGAACTTCACCCTATCCGGAGGCGGCGATACTTTCACCTTTACGCTGCCCTCCAATCCCACCCCGGACACCGTCGTCGCAGGGTTCAGCTTCACCCTCCTGAATACCCTCATCAACGATGAGGGCGCAGGTTTTTCCTTCTCAAGCGACCTGACCTTCACCAGTCTCAGCCAGGGTGGAGGACTGATGTTCGATCTTCCCGGCCCTCCCGCTACGTCCGCTATCGATCTAACCGGTCCCCAGATCTATACCGGATCGGAGAGCTCTCCCATCTTCAGCGCCACCTCGACGCCTTTTGTCCTCAGTACGCCAAAAGGCGGAGGCGACTTCACACTCAGCATCGACGCCGCGTCGACAGTGCCGGAACCCTCCTGCATCGTCTTCGTGACTACAGGTCTCATCGCTCTCGCGGCAGGCGCGCGCCGCAAATTTGCCGTTCGCTGACCGGAACGGCAAATCCCTAGCGTTTTGCGCTCTCAACAGGGAGCGGAGTCATGCCCAGGACGCGGTGCGGCTAACTCACACCAGCACCGCCGCCCCCTGAACCGCCACGCTTCCGAACACCCGCCGATACCGCTCAATCTCGCTCTCCGGGCCTGTCGCCTTCCGCGCATTGTCCGATAGCTTCACCGCCGGCCGCCCCTCTACTGTCATCAGCTTGCATACCAGGCTGATCGGATCGAGGTCCGTCTCTCCTCGCGGATGGCACTCGCGAAAATCGTTCGTCAACAAAGTTCCCCAGCCTGCACTGAACCGTATTCGCCCATGAAAATATTCATGCAGCCGCAGGATCTCATCCACGTCCAGCCCATCGGAAGCAATCAATCGTTTTCTCCGCGAATCACGCCCTTTGCGCAGCAGCCACGCGATATATTCATCCCCCGCCACAAACGGATCCTTGCTGTCGCAACGCTGGCCCGTCCAATCCGCCACCCAATCCGGAGCGCCCTCCAGAAATTGAGTTGTCCCGAACGTATCCGGCAGCATAATCAGCAGCTCGCCGCCATAGCTCTTCTGCCAAAGCTCCAGCACACCGTACTGCGACTCATGCAGAGCTTCATCTCCATCCGCAAGCGCGGCCATCGCCATCGGCAGCTCATGCGCATTGGTACCCATCGCCTCCAGGTCATGCTTGTAGGCAAGAAACGTATTCGAGGTACCCGACAGACTCGGCCCCAACGCCGTGCGCATCATCTGCACCACATACTCCTGCCAGAGAAAGCTATGCCGTCGCCGCGTGCCAAACTCGGAGATTCTCACCTCCGGCACCTTGCGCAGTCGATCGATCTTCTCCCACAGCTTCGCCTTCGCGCGGGCATACAAAACATCCAGCTCCAGCTCATTCAACGTGCTCAACGCGGCGCGGGTCTTCAATTCGCTGACCAGCGCCAGCCCATAGACCTCCCACATCGTTACTTCTGACCAAAGCCCTTCGAACCGCACTACCAGTTGCCCGTCATGCTCAGTTACCGTATAGTCCGATAGCCTGAAATCGTTCTCCAGCCAATCCAGAAATGCCGGCTCAAAGATGCTCCGCGTTCCATAGAACGTATTGCCCGCCAGCCAGATAATCTCCGACCGTCGAAACCTCAGCCCCCGCACATGCTCCATCTGCTCCACCAGCATCGACATCGGAATGTGCTCCGACAGCCGCACCGACGCGCTCCTGTTTGTAATCTCCGACGTCACATGAATCGCCGGAAAGTTTTTCCAGATGAACTGCAGCATCAGCAGCTTGTAAAAGTCTGTGTCCAGCATCGACCGCACAATAGGATCCAGCTTCCAGTTATGGTTGTGCGCCCGTTCGGCAAAGTTCACATTCACGTCGAAATCCTCATGCTAAGCCTACCAATTGCTCTTTAGGAACTGACCGAGACCTCACCTCTCAAGCCACAGAAATAAAATGACAAGGGTGCTTGACAATATCTACACTCAATATGTAAAGTTTAGTTGTCTTTATGGAAAGGATTCTTGTCATGCCATGCTACAGGTCGAAAGCCGCCCGCCGATACGTCTACCGCCTTGCTCCCACAATGCTTCTCTACCTGGTCTTTCTCTTCATCGCACAATGGACCTTCCACCATCATCCTCCCACCGGCCCCCTCATCTATCTCCTCGCCATACTCCCTGCACTTCCCCTCATTGGCTCGCTTGCCCTCATCGGCCTCTACATTACCGAAGAGTCCGACGAGTTCGAACGCTCCATCATAGTTCAGTCGATGCTCTGGGGTCTCGGCGGCGCTCTTTCGGTCGGCACCATCTGGGGTTTTCTGGAGGACTACGCCAAAGCGCCCCATATCTCGATCTTTCATGTCTATCTCTTCTTCTGGATCTTCATGGGAATCTCCACGCCCTTCATCCGCATGAGATATCGATAAAAAACCACCCGTGCAATCCGGAGAAAGCGAAACCATCATGCTCAATACAAATCTCAGCCGATTCCAGCGACGCTCTCTGGCACTCTTCAGCGCCAGCCTCCTCATCACCGCGCTGATCACCATGTTTGTCCATGACTACTTCAGGCACCAGCATCACAGCACAACCGGCCTCCTCGCTTGGTTTATCGCTCTTCTGCCGTCGTTGCCATTTCTCGGCACTATCCTTCTCGCTCTCCGCTATATACGCCGTGAGCGTGACGAGTTCATCCGAGCCCAGGTTCTTCTCGCTCTGCTCCAGGGTTCCTTCATCACGCTAGCCTTCACCGTTGTCTATGCCTTCTTTCAGAACTACCTCAACATTCCCAGCGCACCTGCAATGACTTACGTCGATGTCTTCCTCATCGCCTCCATGTTCGCCTTGAGCATTCATCTTCGGAGCGTCCGATGAAGAACCGACTCCGCATCCTCCGCGCCGAACGCAACTGGTCCCAGGCCGATCTCGCTCAAAAACTCGAGGTCTCCCGCCAATCCGTCAACGCCATCGAGACCGGCAAGTTCGACCCCAGTCTCCCGCTCGCCTTCAAACTCGCTCGCCTCTTTGACAGCCCAATCGAATCCATCTTCTCCGACGAAGAATCAATCGCCTCATGACATCTGTCACGCCAATTCGATGACCATAAACACTGGCGGCAGGACGCTGCCCCCGGCACACTGAGATCGTTCCAAGGAGTTTAGCCATGTCCGCATCCCGCACCGCACTTCGCCTCGCCGCTCTTCTTTTCCTCCTTGCCGGCATTCTTTTGCTGCGTAAACCGGTCTTCGGTCAGGTCGGCGCAGCATTGCAGGCCAAACCGGCAAGCCAGACCATCACTTCCGCTCCCACGCGCTTCTCTGTCGTCATTCAGGGAGTCGCGCCAGGCAAGGGCCCTGACGCCATCCTCATCTCGCGAACCCGTCTCGCATCAAACTCTCGTCCCGCCATCAATCGCATCTCCAACCGATCACCCAGGCGAACGTTATAGACCAGCGTCGGCCGGAAGCAGGCCACACACGTTCCCGCTCTATTCCGTACGCTTGGATAAATCACGCCATTCGATTGCTGCGCCAATAAAGTCGACGCCAGCTTCTGGGAGCTCTCATAGCACTCCGGAATCGGACCTGGCTTCAGAAACCGCGCATACTTCGTCTTGTTTCCACGAAGGTCATGCATCTCGGTCGCAAAATCCGCGAGGTAGTCGTCAAACGCCGAAATCTCTTCCTTATCCCAATCGATCTCCTCAAGCTGTTTCAATTTATGGAAAGCAACCTCGGCCACCGACGTCTCTCTCTCCATCCCGCAATACCACGCCCCGCGATCGCTGCCGTTGAACCGGCCCCCCATCGGCGAAGCATGAGTAAACGCCGCGTTGACAATATGCGCATAACGAACGCCGTAGAGCAGCTCATGCACACCAATGCCCGGCAGCAATCCTTCCTCGCCCAGCAACCGGTCGTTCGTCGCTCCATCCAGCTCCATCAGGTCATTCAGCGTCGCATCATCGCCGCTTAGCCGCGAAAATACCGTTCCCTGCTGGCTGTACTTCGAAGGGATCAGCCGGTGCGTATCGACCAAATGCAGTTCGCTGACCGGCGGCATCCCGAAGGCTGTCGGACTCATTGTCCACCGCGGCGCGCATCCAGCAGTTGCCGCACATGCACCATCCCCGGCTGCCCTCGTTGAATCATGTACGCCAGAGGCGACACGCCGCGAAACATCGCATTGCGGTTCGGCAGGTTGATCCACGCATCGGCCAGCGCCGGGCTATACAGAATATTCAGCGCCTTGAAGATTCCCAGCAGCAGCGAGATGCGCGTCAACGCATCCTGATCGAGCGTCCGCTGCTTCGGCTCCTTCTTCAATCCATAGTAAGAGCCGGAAGAAATCCCTCCCAGCAACTGCCGCGCATCCGGATCCTTGACGCCCCACTTCTCCATGATTCGCAGAAAGCCTTTGATCGCCGCCCGGCTCAACCTCTCGCGCGTCGAACGAAGAGACAGATCCGGCGAGGCCTGCATCACATATCCAACGACATTCGGAAGAACCAGGGCAGCAGCCGGGGCCATAAGGGCACTCTCCAATATTGCACTATTATTGCATCATATTTGGAGCGTCTTTTCAACCGCCAAATAGCCAAAAGAAGCCGGCTGCCCCATATCTCGATTTTGAGATGTGGGCATTCGCGCTCGGCGCGAACCTTCTTCCTCAAGTCAGCCCTGACCGTCACGCGCAAGCAAAGAACTATGAAAATCTAACCAAATCCCGCGTCAATCCTATCCAAAATTGTTATCCTAGTGATTGCCATGCCTACCAAAAAAGAACTCCTCCAGCGCCCCATCCAGCACCTCGACATCAAGCAGCACAACGTCGTCCCCCTGGTCGACGCCATGCACAACATGGCCTACTCCGCGCGTGACACCGCCCGCGCCGCCAACATCTACGACATGATGCTCCGCGACACCGACTGCGGCGTCATCCTCTGCCTCGCCGGCTCGCTCATCTCCGCCGGCCTGCAAAAAATATTCGTCGACCTCATCCGTAACAACATGGTCGACGCCATCGTCTCCACCGGCGCCAACATCGTCGATCAGGACTTCTTCGAGGCTCTCGGCTTCAACCACTACATCGCCGGCGACGAGTTCAAATACGGCGCAGGCGACGCCGACCTCCGCGAGCTGATGATCGACCGCATCTACGACACCTTCATCGACGAGGAAGAGCTCCGTATCTGCGACGAGACCATCCATCAGATCACGAACTCGCTCGAACCCCGCCCCTACAGCTCTCGCGAGTTCATCCGCGAGATGGGCGCCTGGCTCGTCAAGAACGGCAAGACTCCCTACTCCGGATCGACGAACGGCGGCCGCGACTCCATCGTCCTCGCCGCCTACGAGAAGAACGTCCCCATCTTCTGTCCCGCCTTCTCCGACTGCTCCGCCGGCTTCGGCCTCGTCGCCCACCAGCACGCCCGCCGCACCTCTGTTCCCGCCAAGCCCATGGTCTCCATCGACTCCGCCGCAGACTTCTACGAGATCACTCAGCTCAAGATCGCCAATCCCACCACCGGCCTGCTCATGATCGGGGGTGGCGTCCCCAAAAACTTCGCTCAGGACATCGTCGTCGCCGCGGACGTTCTCGGCATCGAGGCCTCCATGCACAAATACGCCATACAGATCACCGTGGCCGACGCCCGCGACGGCGCTCTCTCCGGTTCTACTCTCAAAGAGGCCTCAAGCTGGGGCAAAGTCGACCTCACCTACGAGCAGATGGTCTACTCCGAGGCCACGCTAGCCCTTCCACTCATCGCCGGCTATGCCTTCCACAAGAAATCGCACGCCGCGCGCACCGGAAAAAAATGGGCCGCTATCCTCGACCAGGTTGCCGTTTCCGCCTAACCGGCTTTCGCCGAATCCAATAAATGGGCCATCATTCAAGAAAATGACCGGCCTTTCCCATTTTGGTTGCTCGCATTAACTCCCACCTTATTGTCACGACTGGCACCCCCCGTAGGTGTTATTGCCGTTGTGACGAAATTTCTGGCATCCTCAGCATGTTGTCTTAACGCTCGCAAACCTAACAAAGTAAAAATGATCTCTTCGTCCAACCAGGCAGGAGATCGGTTTCACCGAACCGGCCGGGCCAGAAAGAGATCTTTTGCTCGGATCAATAGTCATTTTGTTCCCGTCACGGATCGGCACAAGTCAAGGAAATTCTCACGATTTTTGCATCGGTTATCGCAATAAAGTTACCAATTTGAGTCCATAGATAGTTACTATAGGTTGCCGGCAGACAAATGCACATCTTTCCCCTACTTGGTTATCTCTCGCTGCTGACCGCTTCTGCAGTCCTGCTCGTCGCCTTCCTTCGAGCGCAGCGCACCACCCGTGAACTCGCAGAACAACTCACCCAGGCGCGGGAACAGCACCACCAGCACACCCTTCAACTAAGCCAACGCTCCGAACTCGACCACCTCAAAGACGAATTCATCTCTACCGTCTCCCACGAACTCCGCACCCCCCTTACCAGCATCCGTGGAGCCCTCGGCCTTCTCTCCTCCGGCATCATCGGCGACGTCGACGCCAAAGCCCTCAACCTCCTCCGCATCGCCGTTACCAATACCGATCGCCTCATCCGCCTCATCAACGACATTCTCGACCTAGAGCGCATGGAATCCGGCCGCGCGCCGCTGCAAATCCGTCGCTGTTCCCTCCGCGACCTCGCCCAGCAGGCCATCGATACCATGACCCCCATGGCCGACGCCAACACCGTCCATCTCTCTCTCGAACCCTCCAGCGTCGCCCAGGTTACCTATCCCGAAGCCCTCTTCTTCGACGGCGACGCCGACCGCATCCTGCAGGTCATCACTAACCTTCTCTCCAACGCGATCAAGTTCTCTCCGGTAGCCTCTACGGTCCGCATCCACACCGAGGCCACCTCCGACTCTATCCTCCTCAAAGTCGTCGATGAAGGTCGCGGCATCCCCAGCGACAAGCTCGACAGCATCTTCGATCGCTTCCAGCAGATCGAGCCCTCCGACGCCCGCCAGAAAGGCGGCACCGGCCTCGGCCTCGCCATCTGCCGCAGTATCGTTCAGCAGCACTCCGGATCTATCTGGGCGCAGCGCAACCTCGGCCTCGGCTCAACCCTCTACGTCATGCTTCCCCGCACCACCCGCGCCACCGATGCCGTCCAGTCCGCCCCCCTTCCGCCACGCGGGGAAGGCGCCATCCTGGTCTGCGACGACGACGCCGGCATCCGCACCGTGGTCTCCGAGCACCTCACCCGCCAGGGCTACACCGTCATCGAAGCCATCTCCGGCGAGCAGGCCCTCATCCTCGCCGCAGAGCATCACGTCGAAGCCATCCTGCTCGACCTCTACATGCCCGGCCTCAGCGGTTGGGAGACCCTCCAGCGTCTCCGCAACAATCCCATCACCGTCAACATTCCCGTCGTCGTCCTCAGCGTCCTCTCTTCCACTCTTCGTCCCCAGCTCACCGGCGATGCTCAGGGCTGGGTGCAGAAACCCTTCAACGAAAATCTTCTCTTCGCCGAGCTCGGCCGCGTCCTCCACCACGGCGACGGCCCCGCCTACGTCCTGCTCGTCGAAGACGACGACGACCTCGCCAGCGTCCTCGCCGCCAGCTTCCAGAACGCCGCGGTCCACATCGACCTCGCCAGCTCCCGCCAGCAGGCCATCCGCCAGTGCATCACCCGCCCGCCCGACCTCCTCATCCTCGATCTCAC
>DATAVY010000081.1:0-6680 GCA_036267495.1 Edaphobacter sp. | reverse complement strand
GCACGATACTGGCGATCCTGACAAGTCGATTCAACACGTCACGGTGCTTCACATTCCCCCTGTGGTATCCCCCATAACCGCCGTTCGCGCCTTTATCGCGCAGGAGTTTAGAAATGCCAACCCAGCCGAAGCCTAAGAAAGTCGGACGCCCCAAACTCGCCAAAGGGGAGGCCAAGGCCGAGATGCTACGCATTCGGGCCACTGCCGATGAATTGCGGGCATTCGACAAGGCAGCGAAGGCCAGCAAACAGAAACGATCCGAATGGATACGGAGCACGTTGAATGCCGCTGCCCAAGGATGAGCAATTCAAATTAGGACACCACCATAACTCACCACAACTCACCACAAAAGCCGAAGACTGGTTTTATCCACAGCCAACTGGTCCGTCCTCCGCTATTGACTTTCACCCTCCTAAAGAACACCCCCGGTTCTCCTGACGCAGGATTGGATTTGGATTAAAGATGGTGCTGAAAATTTCATTTTGCTTAAGGGCACGGATTTATCCGTGCCGCAAGTGACTTGCTCGTAATGCGGCTTCAGCCGCTGAGGTACGCTTTCTATTTCACGAGGCACTTTTTCAGCACCCTCTACAGTGTTGCACCCTGCAGCCAGGGCTGGAACTCTTCTTCGCCGAAGCCGAGAACTTCGCTGCGAGTGAGTTTGCCGGAGGCCATGGCGAGGAGCGCTTCGAAGATTCTCTGGCCGGCCTGTTCAACGCTTTCGTCGCCGTCGACGATAGTGCCGCAGTTGATGTCCATGTCATCGGACATTCGGTTGTAGAGGGTGGTGTTCGACGCGATTTTTAAGGACGGCGTGGGTTTGCAGCCGAAGACCGAGCCGCGGCCGGTGGTGAAGCAGATGACGTTGGCTCCGCCGGCAACCTGGCCGGTGGCGGAGACAGGGTCGAAGCCGGGGGAATCCATAAAGACCAGGCCGGGGGTGTGGATGGGTTCGGCGTAGAGGTAGACCTCATTGAGATTAGTCGTCCCGCCCTTGGAGATGGCGCCGAGGGACTTCTCAAGGATAGTGGTGAGGCCGCCAGTCTTGTTGCCGGGCTGGGGGTTGTTGTCGATCGAGCCGCGGTGTCGCGCGGTGTACTCCTCCCACCAGTGGATGCGGTCGATGAGGCGCTGGGCCACCGCGGGAGTAGACGATCGGCGCGTGAGCAGGTGTTCGGCGCCGTAGATCTCAGGGGTTTCGGAGAGAATGGCGGTGCCGCCGTTGCGGACGAGGATGTCGACGGCTGCGCCAAGCGCGGGATTGGCGGTGATGCCGGAGTAGGCGTCTGAGCCGCCGCACTGCAGGCCGAGGACGAGTCCGGATGCGGGGACTTCGGTGCGGCGGGCCTGGTCCGCTTGAGCGAGCATCTCGTAGACGGTGGCGATGCCCTTCTTGATGGAGATCGCGGTGCCACCTTCTTCCTGAATGATGCTGGTGCGCAGTGTGCTGGCAGGACCTGTGAGCGTTATCAAAGGCTCGATCTGATTGGTCTCGCAGCCGAGCCCGAGGAGAAGCACGGCGGCAAAGTTGGGGTGGGTGGCGTAGCCCACGAAGACACGGCGGAGGAGGTCGGCGGGTTCGCCATGCTCGGCCATGCCGCAGCCGGTGCCATGGGTGATGGCGACGACGCCATCGACGTTGGGATAGGCGCTGAGGATCTCCGGGGTGAAGTGGGCGGCGATGCGGCGGGCTACGGTTGCGGAGCAGTTGACCGTGGTGAGGATGCCGACGTAGTTGCGAGTGGCGACGCGGCCGCTGGCGCGGATGATGCCCTGGAAGGTTGCGGCGGAATCGAGGAGTTCAGTGGGATGAGATTGGGAGCCGATGGCGTAGTCGCGATCGAAGTCGTTGGTAATGAGATTGTGGGTATGGACGAGTTCGCCGGGAGCGATGGCCTGGGACGCGAAGCCAATGATCTGGTTGAACTTATGGACAGGCTGTCCGGACGCGATGGAGTGGATGGCGAGTTTGTGGCCGGCGGCGATATCGGTGCGCGCAATGAGATGCAGGCCATTGAGCGACTGGCCTGCGGCGAGTGGCTTGAGGGCAACCACAACGTCGTCCGAGCTTCCGAGTTTGAGAGTGTGGTGGCTCAAACTGTCCTGTTATCTCCGATGCGTCGAGGTTTCAGTAGCCTGCAGAAAGTTATTGGTACGACCACACTCTACTCTAAATGCGCGATAAAAGGATAGCCCTCTCTTCCCACCCCTCCCCCCGGTATTTAGCGCAAAGTCTTCTATCTTAGGGAGATAAGTCTGGACCTGTTGCGCAAAGTCCTCATTCCAGGAGAGTTACTTATGCTAGGTTGTGTAGGCGATTGTGGCGGCTTACGAACCGCTTTTTTGCGGGCAAAATTTGTCAAGTTCGTGCCTACGGGGGAGTGCTGCGATTCGCAACTATAGTGGAGGATATGGCGGCGTGGGTAGGCGGGTCTCTGGTTCTTGCGGTGGCAGTGGGTTGGGCGGGTGTGGCAGGAGGCGTGTCACGACAGGCGCCTGGAGAGCAGGAGCAGACGGCGCAGGTGGAGAGGATGGAGCGGCCATTGCCCGACGTTGCTGAGCTGTTGCGAGCGGTGCAGGCGAATCAAAAGGCATCCGAGGCGGTTGCGAAGGATTATCTGTACCGCTCGGTGGTGACGGAAGAGGCCTTGGATGGGCATGGCGGGGTGAAGAAGAGCGAGTCGGAGGAGTATGACATCTTCTGGCTGCAGGGGGTTGAGGTACGCCGGCTGGTGAAGAAGAACGGCAGGGAGTTGAGCCCGGAGGAGCAGAAGAAGGAAAGCGAGCGGATCGACAAGGAGGTGGCCAGAGCAAAAGAGAGACGCGCGAAGGCGGAGGAGAAGGGCAAGGATACAGGACCACGCGGGGAAGAGCTGGTGACGGTATCGCGGTTGCTTGAGCTGGGAAGTTTTACGAATGCGCGACGCGAACGGGTGAATGGACGAGATGCGATTGCGGTAGATTTTGCGGGCGATCCGAAGGCGAAGACCAAGAGCAAGTTTGAAGAGGTGATTCGCGACATGGCAGGAACGGCGTGGATGGATGAACAGGACAAGGTGATGGTGAAGGCGCAGGGACACTTCATCAATAACTTCAAAGTCGGGGGCGGACTGGTGGTGAATATTCAGAAGGGGACCAGTTTTGAGATGCTGCAGCGGAAGATCAATGACGAGGTGTGGCTGCCTGCGACGTTTGAAGGCCGGGGATCGTTTCGTTTTCTTTTGTTTGCCGGGCTGAACGGAACGGTGAGGATGGTGGATTCGGACTACCGGAAGTTTAAGGCGACATCAACGATTTTGCCGGGGATGAGCACGGTGGAACCGGATCCGAATCCGAAGTGAGTGGGTGGTCGATTCTCGGTATGTCGAAATCTGGAGCCGCGCTTGGAAATTTTATTTCGGATCTTTATGAAAATTTCTATAGCAATCGATCACCTTACCTCAAGACTCATGTCGAGACACCCTAGAGACCAGGCTGCGATGCGGCGCGAGCGAGGCGAGACCTTCCGGCGTATCGATCGATGGCGACTACGGTGACCCCAAGGAGCCAGAAGCCGAGGAGTACGAGAGCCGCATTGAGAAGCGCTTTTGGGTAGCCGAGAAGTGTGACGTCGACGAAGTGGTAGGGATAAAGCCCTGTGATGGCGCCGCGGACCAGGCAATAGAGCATGTAGAGCATGGGATAGAGAAGCCAGCGAGCGGCGTGACTCCATTGCAGTGTACCTTTGGGGACGAAGAGGAACCAGAAGAGGACGTAGAGGACCGGCGTGATGTCGTGGAGCGCAGTATCGAGCACCGCGCTGAGGCCGGTGGGGTCCCAGAGGGCGCGGAGAAGCAGAGAATAAATCAGGCCGACGATGGCGATATAGACGGCGACGGCGGACATTGTGGAGGGGCGAGTGAGGAAGGTGTCTGAGATATCCGAGGCGCTGCGCAGGGCTGACGCGGTGGAGACGATGGCCACGATGAGATTAGTGAGGATGGTGAAATAACTTAGGGTGTTGATGACGCCGACGACTGGGGACTGACCTGCTGCGGTCACAGTCCGGACGGCCAGCGCGATCTGCAGCAGGACGGCAAGCCATGCGATGACGGCGAGCAGGAGGAGACAGGATTGCTTCAGCTTTGTTTTAGATGCCACTCTCGCCTCTGAGTCAGAATCGCATTTACGATAGCAGACGTAGGACGGCGGCTTTTTGATGCTGCGGAAAAACTCCGTTTGGACTCGAAAGATTCCCTCGGCGACTAAAAGTCGCAAAGAAAGCAGGTCGCTTGCGGCGCGACCGAAGTTGCGCCCTTTCAAAGCAACTACTTTTTCCGCAACCTGTTTTGCCGGTTTTCGGCGGACACTTAAGCGCGCAAAGGGACAGCCTGAGCCGTCCCTTCCGCCGAACTTGTTGTCGCTGTCCTCGAAGTGCTAAAGACTAGAGCGGCTGGACGTCAGACGCCTGCCAACCCTTGGGTCCCTTGACTACGTTAAACTGAACAGCCTGGCCCTCTTGAAGGCTCTTAAAACCGTTCGAATTGATCGCCGAGTAGTGTACGAAGACATCCTCGCCGTTCTGACGGCTGATAAAGCCAAACCCCTTGGCATCGTTAAACCACTTTACTGTTCCCTGTTCCATGTTCGTTATTTCCTTATTGCTGTTGAATTTGCCGCTGGATCCAAATCGGGGTTCGTACAGTACGAGCTTTGCAGAAAACCAATCTGTTTCAAACGATGAGTGAAGGTTAGCACAGTTGGCAAGTTATTTTAATCTAATTGGCTAAATAGTTTGTTTTGCACTGTTTATGGTGCACAAAATGTGAAAAAAACGGGTGAAGTGAGGAATTTCCGCTTTTTGCCATTCGACAAACGTAGTCTCAGGATGCTAGATATCACAAGGATTCACGCAGGCAGGTGGGAACGGACGATCTCTTCGGCGCGAGCGAGGACCTGGTCGAGGGTCATGGCAGTGGAGTCGAGGATGACGGCGTCGGAGGCGGGCTGGAGGGGCGATTCGGCGCGGTGGCGGTCGCGGTAGTCGCGCTCTTTGAGCTCGCGGATAACGGCCTCTTCGGCGAGACGCTGCTGTTCGGCGGTGAGAGGGTCGGGAGCCTGGCGGCCGTGGTTTGCGTCGCCTGATTGGGCGGCGGCGGCGATGGATTGGGGGGTGGCCTGGCGATAGCGGCGGTTGCCGCGGACTTCGGGAGCTGCGTCGAGGAAGATTTTAACTTCGGCGTCGGGGAAGACGGCGGTGCCGATGTCGCGGCCTTCCATGACGACGCCTCCGGCTTCGCCGAGAGCGCGCTGCTGCCGGACCATCCAGGCGCGGAGGTTGGGGTGGACGGAGACTTTGGACGCGGCCGAGGTTACGTCGGCTTCGCGAATGCGTCGGGAGACGTCGAGGCCGTCGAGCAGGACGCGGTTGCCTTCGAGTTGCGGCTCGAGCGTGATGCGGGTGTGTTCGGCGAGGTCCATGAGGGGAGGTTCTTCGTCGAAGGCGTAGTCGTTTTCGATGGCTTTGAGAGCGAGGGCGCGGTACATGGCCCCGGTTTCAAGATTGAGAAAGCCGAAGCGGCGGGCGAGGTGGGCGGCGAGGGTGCTCTTGCCGGCGCCGGCAGGGCCGTCAATGGCGATGACGGGGCGCTGACGCTTGGCTGGCTCGGGCGGCGTGGCGGGTTGGGGACTTTCGTTCGGCTGCGCCATTCGTACTATTTATCTTTCCCGGGTTTGAATTTTCGAGCGGGAGGGCGTTTACCGAAGGGCTTTTTATTGCCCTTGAATTTGTCGAAGGTACCGGCGGGTTTTCCGGTGCCTCCCTGTGCGGATTTGGCGAAGGGCTTTTTGCCGGCGAAGCTGCCGGATTTTTTGGGGAAGCTGCTGCTGGATTTAGCGAAGGATTTCTTTGCGGCGAAGCTGCCGCTCGATTTATTGTAGGTTTTTTTCTCACCGAAACCGCCGCCGGTTTTGCTGCCGGAGCCGTCCCTGGGGCGGAAAGGGCGTGGGCTTCGCGGCGCATCGAATTTGCGGAAGGGTGGGCCATCGGTGCGGCTGGCGCGGCCTTCGCTGCTGCCGCGAGGGAAGTTTTTGCGGGGAGCGTCGTTGCGGTCGAAGCTGCGTTCGGGGCGGGGAGTGAAACTGCCTGGTTTGCGCGGGCCGCCGAAGGAGGGCTTTGCCGGTCTATCTCCGAAGGTGCGGCGCGGCGGGCGGGTGTCGCCGAAGTCGCGGGCGGGGCGGGAGGTAAACTCACGGCGTGGGGGGCGAGAGTCTCCGAAGTCGCGACGCGGGGGACGGCTCTCGTGGTCGCGAGCGAAGGAGGGTTTGCCGGCGAAGCCTTCACGCTTGCGTGCGAAGGTGCCGGGCTTCGAGAAGGTTTTGCGTGGGCGGTCGGTGGCGTCGCTGGCGGCTCTGTCATTGTACGGACGCGGTGTGAATTCACGGCGTGGGGGACGGCTGTCGCTTGCTCCTTCGCTGCGACGGAAGGATGGCCGGTCGCTCTTGAAGGATGGACGATCGCGATCGAAACGCGGCTTGGCGCCGAAGCCGGGTTTGCTGCCGAAGGACGGTTTGTAGCCAAAGGGAGGACGCTTTCCTGCCCGGTCGGTGCTGGATTTTCGTTCGTAGGGACGAGGGGTTTTGGGAGACGGGGTCGTGTCATCGTCTTCTCGAACACTGGATGGGGATCGGGCGGCGGCGAG
>DATAVY010000080.1:0-5301 GCA_036267495.1 Edaphobacter sp. | reverse complement strand
GTCCGCGCCCCCCGCGCCTCGATCTCGGTATAGATCATCCCGCGCAACCCCACACAAAGCGTCGGCAGCTCCGGAGCAAACATCTCGGTATCGGAGACCAGCGCCACATCCGCCTTCAACATCTCCCCATGCTCGCGCACGAACGCAGCGATCCCCTCGCCGCCAACCTCCTCCTCGCCTTCCACAATCACCCGCACATTCACCGGCAGCTTTCCACCTCCCGCCGCCATCAGCGACTCCAGCGCCTTCACATGCATCCACATCTGCCCCTTGTCATCGACGGCCCCGCGCGCGTACAGATTCCCATCCCGCTCTGTAGGCTCAAACGGCGGCGACTTCCACTCATCCAGCGGTTCCGCCGGCTGCACATCATAGTGCCCATAACAGAGCACCGTAGGCTTTGCCCTTCCATCGGCCGCGGGCGCCGCGTGCAGCCAGTCCGCATACACCAGCGGGTGCCCCTTCGGATGCTTCGCCGTAGTGGTCTCGATCAGCCGGACATTCTCCATGCCAATCCGCTTCAGCTCCGCCGCGACAAACTCCGCCGCCCTTCGCACATCTCTTACCCGCTCCGGATCGGTCGATATCGAAGGAATCCTCAGCAGCGCCTTCAACTCCTCGACAAACCGCCCCTTGTTCTTCTCCGCAAACCCAACCGCCGCCGTCGTCATCTCAGTCGTCACCAGCCCACTCTCCTCAAAATTTCTTCGCCTGGGACATACCTTCTGCCAAAGAGCGAAAGACAAGTATATGAAACATTCGCCTGGTCTGTTCTTACGCGGTCGCATCTAATTCCCCTGTAGGCGTAGACTTCCTGCCGAGGAAGGAGCGAACATGACGACCTCCCTGCAAGACGGCACCATGATCGACAAGATGGCGCAGTTCGATCTTTTCCAGGAGATCGCCGACTCCGAGCAGAAGAAGCCGTGGCCCGCCGGCCTGCACTCCAAAACGCTCTTCAAGAAACACGACCTCCGGGTCGTCCTCATCTGCATGCAGGACGCCGCTCGCATGAAGGAGCACCACACCGACGGCACCATCTCCATCCAGGTCCTCAAAGGCCAGCTCCGCCTCTCCGTCAACGGCAAGCCGCACGACCTGCCCACCGGCGCCCTCTTTACTCTTGGCGCCTCCATCCGCCACGACGTGGAAGCCAGAGGCGACTCCGCTTTTCTGCTGACAATCTCCTGGCCCAGCGCCGAAGAGCTAGCCGCCATGAAACACCGGGGCTACGGCTCTTGAAAATTTCAGATCATCCTCTAACCCACTTAAGGAGAAGATCGCGCGTGGCTCTTCATCTCAAACGTGTCTACGAAACCCCGGCCAAGACCGACGGAACACGCATCCTAGTCGACCGCCTCTGGCCCCGCGGCCTCACCAGAGAAAAGGCCCGCGTCGACCTGTGGCTCAAGGAAGTCGCTCCCAGCAACGAGCTCCGCAAATGGTTCGCGCACGATCCCGCAAAATGGCCTGAATTCAAGGCGCGCTATAAGGCCGAGCTGAAACACAACGCCGCACAGCTGGCTCTCCTCAAACAGGCGATCGCCAGAGGCCCGTCCACTCTCCTCTACGGCGCGAAAGATACCCAACACAACGAAGCCATCGTGCTTCAGGATCTGCTGAATCATTAGCAGGCCCATCCCCGACTAGATTCAAGAAGCAGGAACAACCTTCTCCGCAGCCACCGTCCCGCCCGCCAGAAACTTCGCAATATTCTCATTCAGAAACTTCGCATCCGCAGGATCAGCCGCCGCCCCCGCTGGATGCCCCCACAACGAGGGAATCGGCAGCAGCGACACCGTGTGCATGAACTGCGCCTCATAGCGCGCATCGCCCACAGGAAAATACTGGTCCGTCATCGAAGGCATATACAAAAACGGCGCCTTGATCGATCCCAGCGCCTTCTTCTCGTCGCCGCCAAACCCCGGCGTCGCCCCCACATCCTGCTTCTCCCAGGTGCGCATCTGCAGGATCAGATCGTTCGCATCTTTACCTCGAAAAAAATCTGTTCGCATGCGATTCAGCACATCCTCAAACATAGTTCCCGGCTTCGCATTGATCCTCCATAGCTCATCCCGCCACCACTGCGGCGAGTACAACCACGCCGCCCACACCATCCCTGTCGCCTGAATACCGGCCTTCGGCTCTTCCTTATAATCGCCACCCTTGAAGTTCTCGTCCGCAGTAATCGCCGCGATCTGCCCTTCCAGCCGCACGATTCCATGCCCATACGTCTTCGCCGTCCCCGAAGTCGCCACCGCCCGGTCCATAAACTCCGGATAACTCACCGCCCACTGAAACGCCTGCTGCGCTCCCATCGAAAATCCAATCACCGCCTTCAAATGCGTGACCTTCAACTCCTCCGTCAACAGCCGATGCACTGCCTCCACATTGTCCCGAATGGTCATTACCGGAAACCGCGGCCCATCGAACGGCTTCGGCGTATTGCTCGGCGAAGACGAGCTCCCATTGCCAAACAACTCCGTCGTCACCAGAAAAAGTTTCGCGGGATCGAGCGCCTTGTCCGGCCCCATCAACCACTCATATCCATTCAGCTTCGCCATGTAGTGCGACGGCAGCAAAATCGCATTGTCGCGCGCGGCATTCAGATGTCCATACGTCCCATACACCACATGCGCTTCCGGCAGCACCACGCCGCTCTCCGTCTTGAAGTTCTTAATGACGAACTCATGCCGCACCGGAGCTTCCAGTCCCCACGCACAGGACGCCGCAACGAACACCAGGCAGATAAGCTTTTTCCAGGTTGATCTTTTCATGGTCCAGCGATCTTACTACCGCACTTATATAGCTCTCAGAAATTCTTATCTTCCTCGCGCATCTGCTCCAGCAAGCGGACAATACTCTCATGTCCTCCACCGCAACCGGCAAAAAGACTGGCCAGACCTGGAATAGCGAAGCCTACGCCGCCAACGGCCGCTTCGTCGCCACCCTCGCCTCCGCTGTCGTAGACCTCCTCGCGCCGAAACCAGGCGAAGAGATCCTCGACCTCGGCTGCGGCGACGGGGCCCTCACAGAACAAATCGCCGCCACGGGAGTTATCGTCACCGGCGTCGACGCCTCACCCGCCATGCTCGCCGCCGCACGCCAGCGCAACCTCCAGAGCGCCCGCGGCATAACCTTCGAGCATCACGACGCCACCGCGCTCCCCTACAACCAGCAATTCGACGCCGTCTTCTCCAACGCCGCGCTCCACTGGATCGCCGGCATCTCCGGCCAGCAGGCCATGCTCGCCGGAGTTCACCGCGCTCTCCGCCCCGGCTGCCGCTTCGTCGCCGAGATGGGAGGTCAGGGCAATATCGCCGCCATCCGCACCGCACTCCATGCCACCCTCGCGCCCTTCCACATCGACGCCGAAGCCGCAGCCGCCAGCTTTTACCCCTCGCCCGCGCTCTACCGCCGCCTCCTCGAAGAAGCCGGGTTCACCATCCAGTCCATCGACCTGATCCCCCGCCCCACTCCGCTCCCCAACGGCATGGAATCCTGGCTCTACACCTTCCGCAACGGCGTCCTCGACCAGCTCAACCCAACCGACCGAGCTACAGCACTCGCCAACACCGTTGCCCTGCTCGAACCCATCCTCCGCGACGCCGACGGCAACTGGGCCGCAGACTACGTCCGCCTTCGCTTCCACGCTACGAAAAATAGTTAAAACAAATCAGCCCTCAAGATTCTCCAGACACCGTGCCAGCGTCCGGTTAAACCCCTCCACCGCGCTGTCCGGAACACCCTGCCACAGCCTCTTCTCGATCACTTGCGCCAGTTTCTCCCCGGTCTCGAGCAGCTTCACTCCCCCCGAAGTCAACTTCGCAATCACAATCCGGTCGTTCACCGCATCTTTCGTCCGGACAATCCACCCGCCATCCTCCAGGCTCTTCAACAAAGCCTGCGCCGACTGCGGCGTCACATGACACGCCCGCGCCAGTTGCGCCCCAAACGCCGCCGGCTCGTCCTGCACCGCCTTCAGCACTACCAGTTGCGCGGTTGTCACTCCATGCGGACGCAGCAGGTCATCCATCTGGCCGCGGAAGTGGACAATAATCCGCTTCATCATCTGCGCGGCGCGTCGTCTCTCCGCCTGTCGATCTTTTCCGTTCCTGGCCCGGGCGATCATATCAGTCTCCTGATATCATATCAGGAGACTGATATGGCAACCGCGACCATCACCGCTTCGGCGATACCCGCCGTCTGGAAGCCCCACCACAATCCGTGGGCGGTCGCCCTCACCGTCACCCTTGCCACCTTCATGGAGGTCCTCGACACCTCCATCGCCAACGTCGCCCTGCCTCACATCGCCGGCACTCTCGGGGCCAGCCAGGAAGAGGCCACCTGGGTTCTCACCAGCTATCTCGTCTCGTCGGCCATCGTCCTGCCCATCTCCGGCTGGCTCTCCGACCGCTTCGGCCGCAAGCGCTTCTATATGACCTGCGTCGCTCTGTTCACCATCTGCTCCGTCCTCTGCGGCCTGGCCAATACTCTTCCTCTGCTCATCATCGCCCGCATCCTGCAAGGTGCAGGCGGCGGAGGTCTCGCCCCCAGCGAACAGGCCATCCTCGCCGACACCTTCTCCGTCGAAAAGCGCGGGCAGGCCTTCGCTGTCTACGGTATGGCCGTTGTCATCGCGCCCGCTATCGGTCCCACCCTGGGCGGCTGGATTACCGACAACTTCAACTGGCACTGGATCTTCTTCATCAATGTTCCCGTCGGAATCCTCTCGCTCTATCTCTCGAACCGTATCGTCGAAGACCCGCCGCATCTCAAACGCCGGCGCGAAGAGGCCAGGCACCTCAAAGTCGACTTCATAGGACTCGGTCTTATCTCCCTCGGTGTCGGCTGCCTGGAGTTCACCCTCGACAAAGGGCAGGAGAAGGACTGGTTCGGCGACCCTATGATCCGCACCTTCGCGATCCTAGCCGTCGCCACTCTCATCTTCTTCGCCTGGTGGGAGTGGAACCACCCGGATCCCATCGTGGATCTGAAGCTCCTCAAGAATCGAAACTTCGGCACCGCCGTCTTCCTTCAGCTCATCCTCGGCATGGTGCTCTTCGGCTCGACCGTCCTCATCCCCCAGTATCTTCAGGTCCTCCTCGGCTACACCGCGGAAAGAGCCGGCATGGTGCTTTCGCCGGCAGGCTTCGTGATGATGATCATGATGGCGGTCGCCGGACGCTCTCTCGGCAAGATCGATCCTCGTCTTATGGTCTGCCTCGCCTACATCGCCACCGCCGCCGGCATCTACAACCTCACCCGCCTCGATCTGAACACCGCCTTCGGAACCGTTAC
>DATAVY010000079.1:0-20799 GCA_036267495.1 Edaphobacter sp. | reverse complement strand
TTTTAGAAGGCAACGGGAAGTACAAGCAAGCAGTTGAAGGAGCAGGCAGGACTTACTTGAATTCGCAGATCAAGCGGTTTCCGGTGCTGGGGGCTTATGAGCTGGCGTTGAAGTGTTCGCATGTTTTTAATCTGCTGGATGCGCGCGGAGCGATTTCAGTGACGGAGCGGGTGGGAGTGATGGCGCGGATTCGAACGCTGGTAGTTGGGGTGGCGAAGGCTTATGCGGCGCAGGGCGAGGCGCTGGCGCTGCTCGGGGCTCGATCCGGTGAGGCAACAACTGGATCGGGTGACGCAGGAACTGGAACGGTTGCGGCGGAAGCAGGGGTTCGATAGAGGACATGGCGGATTTCTTGTTTGAGATTGGGTTGGAAGAGGTTCCGGCGCGGATGATCTCCGGAGCGCAGGCGGAGCTCCAGCAGCGCGTGGTGAAGATGCTGGAGCGCGAGCGGCTGGTGCGCTCGGGCGCGGCGGCGAAGAGTTTTGCTACGCCGCGGCGGCTGGCGGTCTGGGTGAAAGATGTTGCCGCGCGGCAGGAGGATGTGGCTGAGGAGCTGGTGGGGCCTTCGGTGAAGATTGCGTACAAGGATGGGGTGGCTACGCCGGCGGCGGTGGCGTTTGCGAAGAAGGCAGGGGTCGAGGTTGACGCGCTGAAGACGGTAACCAATGCCAAGGGGGAGTATCTGGCGGCGACTGCGGTGAAGACGGGTCGTAGCGCTTCTGAGTTGATTGCCGCGGAGTTGCCGAAGGAGTTGGCGGGGATCTACTGGGCGAAGACGATGTACTGGCGGGCGGGGAAGCCGGAGCGGTTTGTGCGGCCGGTGCGATGGATGGCGGCGCTGCTGGGGAGTGAGATTGTTCCGGTTAACTTTGGCGGGTATGAGGCCGGTGCCGTGACGTATGGGCATCGCGTGTTGTTCGGGGATGCGCCGATTGCTTTGAAGGCTTCAAGTGAGTATGAGGATGCGCTGCTCTCGGGGTTTGTGATTGCGGATGTGGAGGTGCGACGGCAGAGGATTCGGAAGGCTCTGGATAAGGTGACGCGGAATATCGATGGACTGCGGTGGCGTGAGGACTATGGGCTGGTGGATAAGCTGACGCAGTTGACGGAGTGGCCTTCGGTGATGATGGGCGGATTTGAGCCGGAGTTTCTGGCGCTGCCGGAGGAGGTGCTGGTGATGGTGATGCGGGATCACCAGAGTTACTTCGCGGTCGAGGATAAAGAGGGGAAGCTGGCTCCGCATTTTCTTGCGGTGCTGAATACCGAGACGGATGCGGCGGGGATGGCGGTGATCCGGCATGGGAATGAACGGGTGTTGAGGGCGCGGTTCAATGATGCGCGGTTTTTCTGGGAGTTCGATCAGCGGGTGTCTTTGGTCGAGCGTGTGAAGCTGCTGGAGCATGTGACGTTTCAGAAGGATTTGGGAAGCTATGCGAAGAAGACGGAGCGGGTGCGGGAGCTGGTTCAGAGGCTTGGCTCTCTTGTGCAGGGACGTGGAGTGCAGTTCGAGTTCAACGCGTTGCTTGATGCTGCCAGTCTGGCGAAGACCGATCTGACGACGGAGCTTGTGAAGGAGTTTACCGAGTTGCAAGGAGTCGTTGGCGGTTTGTATGCGCGGGCGCAGGGATATTCGGCTGCGGTGAGTGATGCCATTTACGACCAGTACAAGCCGGTATCGATGGAAGACTCTGTTCCGCGGACCACAGAAGGAGCGCTGCTTGCCATTGCTGATAAGGCCGATACAATCGCCGGAATGTTCGGGTTGGGACTTGAGCCGACTGGATCGAAGGATCCGTTTGCGTTGCGACGTGCGGCGAATGGGATTGTGAAGATTCTGGCAGAGAGTTCTGTTGCGTTGCCATTGACGCTGGATCAGATTGCGATGTCAGCGACTGACGGCAACTCGAAACTGGCGGAGAAAGTACGCGGATTTCTGGTGGAGCGGCTGGAGTTTTATCTGCGTGAGGCGAAGGGGCAGGCTTATGACGTAGTGAAGGCAGTTCTTGCCGCTGGAGCGGATGATGTTCGGGATGCGATAGCAAGAGCGGAGGCGGTTACGGCGGTTCGCGGCTCGGAGGATTTTGCCGCGGTGTCGGCTGCGTTCAAGCGCATGAAGAATATTCTTTCTCAGGCAGGCGAGAGTGGAGAATTACGGATGGCGTTGTCGGGAGGTGGAGGAGCAGTGCATCCGGCACAAGCAGCTCTTTGGGATGCCGCTGAAAACGTGCGAATTCGTGTGACAGATCTCATTGCGAAGGGTGATTACGTTAGTTCGCTCGAGACGATTGCTACGCTGCGACCGCACGTAGATAGATTCTTTGAGGAAGTTATGGTGCTCGATCCTGATCCGGCTGTTCGCAAGACAAGGCTGGCAGTATTGTTCGCTATCGTGGACGACTTCCGACGCATAGCCGATCTTTCGGAGATTGTGGTGGCAGGGTAGGTAGGAAGGCATACCCCAGGGGCTGAAGCCCCTATGTCTATTGCCGTGGAGAGACCCAAGGCTGAAGCCTTGGACTACCTAGATGCGAGAACAAAAACAAAAATCGGTCCCCGGCCTTGGTCCATTCAGCAAAAGCAATGACTCGTTAAACATTTGCCCTAGTGGTTGAGGAGCATGGCTCCGACCACGAATAGGACCACGGCGAAGAGTGAGGCGAGGGGGACGACGACGCCTTCGTAGAGGGCGTTCGAACGGCCGGTGGTTGCGCCGTCTTCGGCACGGAAGTTTGATTGGTAGATCGTGATCTGGTCGCTTTGGTGGGTATATTCCATTTTCTTTTCCCTGGGTGACTCTCGCCCGGGGGAGGCGCGAGAGAGATAGAGCAGAGCCCGCTGGTATGTGCGGTGAGTCGTATCCAACCGCTGCGAGTTGCTGTGCAAGCTCCTGGCGGCAATCATCCATGAGGAAAACGGCCAGCCGCAAGCATTACGTGCAGGATGGTATCGGGGTTGACAACCGATTGGAAATGCAACCTTTGGGGGATGCCTGGCGGAGCGGGAGGATTGGCCGCCAATGACCGCTTCGCTCGCTGTCTTTTTATGAGATGAGGCCGAACCTGCGTTGGAAGAAGACGTCGCAGAAGAGATTTAGTATTTCGTCCTTCGGATGGTGAAGCGGATTCGGCGGCGATGCGTCTTATGGGGAATGATCGGGGTTTCTGGTTGCTGGCGAGGGCATGACCGGTGAAGCTGAGCACCTCCAATTCGCAGAGGATGCCGGAGCTGGATGCGCTGCGCGGCCTGTTCCTGGTGTGGATGACGTTCACCCATATGCCGACGCGGTTCAGCGATTATGTGAATCAGCCGTTTGGATTTGTGTCGTCGGCGGAGGGGTTTGTCTTTTTGTCGGCGCTGCTCGTCAGCCGCGTTTACCTGCGGGACGCGCGTGAGGATGAGGCACGGCTGCGGACGAAGCTGTGGCGCAGGACGTTGAAGATCTACAGCTACCATCTGCTGATGCTGGCGTTCGCGTTTACTGCGGCTGCGGCGTTTGCGGCGAGGACGCACCGGCCGGCGCTGTATAACCTGCTCAACTTTTATCTGGCGCATCGCCTGATTGCCATCATCGGCTCGGTGCTGCTGATCTACTGTCCGCCGCTACTGGATATTCTGCCGATGTATGTGATCTTTCTTTTCCTCACGCCGATGGTCCTGATGGCCGCGGTGCGTCATGGCTGGAGACGAGTGCTTGGGGTGAGCGGCTTGTTCTGGCTTGCGGCGCAGTTCGGGTTGAGGGATGTTGTGCATCAGGCCATGGTGTATGTGACGCATCTGCCGATTCCGCTGCAGGAGACGGGCGCGTTCAACCTGTTTGCGTGGCAAGGAGTCTGGGTGGTCGGGCTATGGCTGGGAGCCAAGTCGGTGGACGGCGAGATGCCGCTGGCGCGAGTGCCTGGATACGCGGTCGCGGTGTGCGGCGCGATTTGCACATTTTTCTTTGAGGTGAGGCACGGTTGGCTGGGGTCGCACCTGACGCAGGAGAAGCTTGGCATCCAGGTGGACAAGTGGCAGATTGGGCCAATGCGTTTGATCAACCTGGCGGCAGTGCTTGTCGTTTGCTATTGGTTGCGGCGGTATCTGGTGCGGCTGATTGCGCGCGAACCGTTTCTGACGCTGGGTAAGGCTTCGCTGCAGGTGTTTTGCGCGCATGTCATCTTCGTCTTCGCGGGGCTGGCGTTACTGTATGGAGATATTCCGCAACTGCACGGGTTCCGGGCTTACGGGATGCTGGTGCTGACCTTCACCGGATTGTTTCTGATTGCGGCGCGAGAGGTCAGGCTGCGGAAGGCGGAGCGCATTGTCGCGGCTGAACCGAAAGACTCCTCGGTCGCCGGCTAAAGACTAGTTGACGCGCTGGAGACGGTCGATGAGTTTCTGGACGAGGGGTTCGCCGGATTCTGTCCAGAGCAAGCGGCTGCTGATGCCGCAGTTTTTTTCGACAGAAAGGGTGAAGGCGAGGAGCATCTCGACGTTCTGCTGAATATGTTTGGTGGCGGTCTCGTCGAGTTCTTCGTCTTCCAGGGTTTCGGCGAGCCAGGGCGTGTCGAGGCCGAAGTCGATGCGGATGTGGCCGTTCTGCTCGAAGCTGGCGTCGTCGAACTGGGGGCCGAAACCGAGAATGCGGACGGTGGAGGGTTGAAGCTTCCAGATGGGATCGAGGCGGGCGGTTTCGAAGCTGGGATAGAGATCGATGGCGGGATCCGGCGGCTGGAGATCGACGCCCTCAGGGGACCAAAGCTTCCAGCGCATCTCGAACTCGTAGGCCATGTCGTCGTGGAGCTGTTCGGTGGCCTCGACTACGGCGTTTTCGATGAGAGAGGCCGAGGTGTCTTCGGCGCGGTCGTCGTTGACGTAGATGCGCTGGTAGGCGGGCGCTTCATTGAAGCTGATGGGGTAGACAGTGGCTGCTGCCACTCGCTTGTCTCCACTGATGAGCGCGAACTGGCGCATGACCGAGACCATTGCGGCGGGGAGCGAGTCTAAGCGGAAGTTAGGAAACCAGAGGCTAAGGTAGAGCTGATCGGCCATAGAGATAGTTTAGAGGCAGGAAGTAGGGAATAGGGAATAGGGAGTAGGGAGTAGAAAAGCGAGGCACGGAGTAGCGAGCAGGGAGCACGGGATGGAAAACAGGAACGCTGTTGCATTCGCTTTCTGCTCCCTATTCCCTATTCCCTACTCCCTGTTCTATTCCCTGTTCTTCGGGTGAGAAGATGGAAGGGAAATGAACGTCTCGGTAGAACGGCTGCGGGTCTGGTTGCTGGTGGGTGCAGGCCTGCTGGTGGTGGTGGTCGCTGGCTTTCTGGGGTATGCCCACTACCGGGCGCATCGCTTCCTGACCAATCTGCCGGGGAAGCTTGGGGTGGATGTTCGGCGGGAGACGAATGGGTATACCTATTCGCAGTCGTTTCAGGGGCGAACGGTTTATACGATCCATGCGGCCAAAGCGGTAGAGCGTGGCGATGGCAAGGTGACGTTGCATGATGTTGGGATTGTGCTGTATGGACGGAAGGAGGATCGCGCCGACCGGATCTATGGGAATGAGTTTGAGTATGACGTGAAGAATGAGGTGATTCGCGCGATCGGCGAGGTGCACATCGATCTGCAGGCCCCGGAGACTGCGGATGCGAACGCGAAGATAGACTATGCAGCGGGGAAAGATTTGCATCGAGCCAAGACTGGCAGGATGGGCGGAGATTCTGCAGGAAAGGCGGAGAGCAAAGACGAGCACCTGATCCATGTGACGACCAGCGGGCTGGTGTTCTTGCAGAAGCTGGGAGTGGCGGCGACGGACAAGGACATTGAGTTTGAGTCGGGCGGATTGACGGGGCATGCGGTGGGGGCGGATTACAGCTCGGATACGGGCGTCGTGGTGCTGCATTCGGCGGTGAAGGTGAATGGGCTGCAGCATGATCGGCCGGTGGTGTTGACGGCGTCGCATGCGGTGCTGGATCGTCCGGGCCAGATGGTGGTGCTATCGCAAGCGAAGTATGTGGAGGTGGGCGGGAAGGCGGCTGGCGCGGACGGACAGACGGCGCAGGCGCAGCATGTGGTGGTGCATCTGCGGAAGGATGGATCGGCGGAACGGGTGGAGGCGGACGGTGACGTGACGCTGACCAATGGAGAAGGCGGAAGCGTGGTCGCTCCGCGAGGCGAGATGATGTTGAACGCGCAGAACCAGCCGCAGTCGGCGGCGATGATGGGCGGCTTGAGATATGGGTCGGACGATCCGCTGCGGGAGGCGAAGGGAGAGGCCGCGGAGGGACGTGTGGCGTTCGACAAGAGGGGGCATCCGGAGCATGTGGCGATCAACGGGACGGTGTATTTGCAGGAGCGGGTGCGGGCGTCGGCGGCGGAGCCGTGGAGTGAGCGGGAGTTGAATGCGGGCGCGGTGGAACTGGCGCTGGGGACAGATCCTGCAGGAAAGACGTTGCTGCGGGATGCCAGGGCGACGGGGAGCGCGCGGCTAAAGCAGAGGAATGCGGCGGCAAAGGGAGGGACAACGAGCAGTGAGTTGGCCGGGGATGTTTTGACGGCGCATTTTGTGCGATTGGAGGGCACAGATCACCTCGCCGAGGTGCACGGGGATGGGAATGCGTTGCTGCGGAAGGTGTCGCCGAATGGTGTGGTGAATACGAGTGTCGCGGATTCGATCGTGGCTCACTTCCGGCCAGCTAAGGCGAATGCTCGTACTGGGAAGGAGACGAAGAAAACTTCGGACGGCGGGACGGGGGCGGATGACATTGCAGACGCGACCGAACAGGGGCATGTGGTGCTGACGAAGTTGCCGGTAAAGAAGCCAGGAGATACAACACCTCCTCCAGAGCGCGTAACGGCGGAGCGGGCTGTCTATGTCCACGAAGCGGGCGCTGGCGACCTGGACCGGACGACGCTGACGGGCAATGTGCAGGTAAGCGATGGGATTAACGTCTTGTGGGCGGACCAGCTGACGGAGCAGCAGACGGGGGATGCGACGGCTGAGGGCTCCGTGAAAGCGAGCTATGGGCAGGCAGGGAGTGCGGATGGGCCTGTGCATGTGCTGGCGGCGCGGGCCGAGTTGAAGCACGATTCGGAGATTGCCACTTTTCATGGAGGCGCAGGTAAGCCGGCGCGATTGTGGCAGGGTACTTCGCAGGTGGACGCTCCGGTGCTTGAGTTCGATCGAAAGCAGAAGCGGTTGCGGGCGCATGGCGAGGGCCAGGGCGCGCCGATGGCGGTCCATGCAGTGATGGTGAAGACGCCGGCAGTGCGGTCTTCTACGATGCAGGATGCGGTGAAATCTGATGGCATCGTGAAGAAGATGGTCAAGGGGGGAACGACAGGCGTCGATGTGATTCGGGTGGCCAGCCGCGAGCTGACTTATTCGGATGAAGCAAGGAAGGCTGATTTTAGCGGTGGGGTCGATGTCGAGAGCGGAGATGGCAAGATGAAGGCGGAACAGATTCAGATCTATCTTCAGCCGGCGCCGGCCAGTGGTGTGGGGAAGGCTTCACAGGCGAATGGCGCGAAGGTCAAGACGGGCTTTTCCTCTTCGGCTGATGGTAGTGGGTTCATTGGCGGAAAGGTGGAGAGGATGGTTGCCAGCGGGCGCATCGAGATGGAGCAGCCCGGTCGGCGGGCAACGGGCGAGCAGCTGGTGTACACAGCGGCCGATGACACGTACGTTTTGACCGGGACGGCGACGCTGTTGCCGAAGGTTGTGGATGACGAGCGAGGGACCGTAACCGGTACATCTTTGCGATTCCATCCGGGCGAGGACAGCGTCGTGGTTTCTAATGGAGGAGAAGCTGCCGGACAGCGAGTGCGCACGGAGACGCGGGTGAAGAACAAGCAATGAAGACATTATCGACGGAGGAGATCGCCAAGTCGTATGGCGGGCGCCAGGTGGTGAAAGGGGTCAACCTGCAGATCGAGCAGGGCGAGGTGGTGGGGCTGCTGGGGCCGAATGGCGCAGGAAAGACGACCAGCTTTTACATGATCGTTGGACTGGTGCGGCCGGATTCGGGGCGCGTGCTGGCGGATGGGCACGATATCAGCCGGCTGCCGATGTATCTGCGGGCGCGGAGCTACGGGATCAGCTACCTGCCGCAGGAGCCTTCGGTCTTTCGCAAGCTGACCGTGCAGGACAATATCCTCGCCGTGCTGGAGGCGCAGCAGTTGAGCTGGGAGAGCCGGAGGATGCGCACCGAGCGGCTGATCGAGCAGTTGAATCTGGGCCATGTGCGCAAGACGCGGGGATACGCACTGAGCGGAGGGGAACGCAGGCGGGTGGAGATTGCCCGGTGCCTGGCCATCGAACCGGCGTTCATTCTGCTGGATGAGCCGTTTTCGGGCATCGATCCCATCGCGGTGCTGGATCTGCAGGAGATTATCTTCGGGTTGAAACGAAGCGGGATTGGGGTGTTGATTACAGACCACAATGTTAGGGAGACCTTGTCGGTTACGGACAGGGCGTACATCATTACAGAAGGCAAGATTTTTGCGACCGGGACGCCAGGAGAGCTGGGGCGCAATCCTGAGGTTCGGCGAATCTATCTGGGAGAGAACTTCTCGATGGATTGACGGGGGAATGGAAGTGGGGATTCAGGGGTGGAATGCTTACAACTAACGTTGTAAGGCTGGGTTGCTATCGGTGGAGTTTATGCAGCCATTGGCAGGGTTAGACTTACAGCCAGAGTGAAGAACGGCCGTGTAGACTGTGGCCAAGCCGGAAATTGGCGTTCCATGTGCAGACGATTGCACAATAAGTGCGATAGGCACGATAAGAGCCAAACGGCACATCTACACAAAAGAAGAACGAACGAGTCGATAAGAGGTTAATGTGCTGCTGCAACCGAAGCTGAACTTGAAGGTCTCACAACGGCAGGTGCTGACACCTGGTCTGGTGCAGATGGTCAGCGTTCTGGCGCTGAACAAGCTCGAGCTGAAAGAGATGATCAACACCGAGATGGTGGAGAATCCGGTGCTGGAGGAGTTGGAGGAGTCGGCCGTCTCGCTGGAGGAGCGGGCCGGACTTGAAGGAGACCGGGAGCGATCGGCGGAGGAGGTAGCAGCCGAGAGCGAGAGGGTGGAGAAAGACCCGTTCGATGAGATCGACTTTGGCAGTTATTTTCAGGACTATCTCGATCCCGGATTTCGCACGGCTTCGAATTTCGAAGAATATGACAAGCCTTCGTTTGAAAATTTTCTCTCCCAGCCAAGCACGTTGAGCGATCATCTGGCGTGGCAGCTGGGTTCGCTTACGTTGAGCCCGGAGGTTCGCGCCGCGACGGAGCTGGTGGTGGGAAATCTGAACGAAGATGGCTATCTGACCGCAACCGACGAGGAACTGATTGAGTTGCTGCTGCAGTCCCGGGGGCCGGAGCGGCCGGAGCCAATCCCGTTTGAACGGGGAGCCAAGGGCAAACACGCCCATGTGTGGGATGAGCCGGAGAAGTGTGAAGGTACCGACGGGATCGCACAGGATGAGCCGCTGGAGATAGCCGCTGCGGCTGACGAAGATCTGGCTCTAATGCTGGGGGCGGTTCGCGAGGCACGAGGGCTGGTCAATTTTCTGGATCCGGTCGGCGTCGGCGCGCGCGATCTGCGGGAGTGCCTGCTGATCCAGATATGCGCGCAACAGGGCGAGGCGGCGATCGTATTGCGGCGGCGCCAGATGATCGCTGCGAACAATGGAACAGGCAGCGAAGAAGAATTGGACACGGCAGAGGCTATCGCGTCGGGAGACAATTCGGAGCGCGGGGATGTCTTCGGTATCGCAACCCATATCGTGACGAATTGCCTGCCCCTGCTGCAGAAGAAGGATATGCGCGAGTTGACGCGAAGCTGCGGGCGCACGCCTGAAGAGGTGATGGCGGCGGTGGAATTTATCCGCACGCTGGACCCCAGGCCCGGTCAACGCTATAACCACAGCGAGACGCGACTGATTGAGCCGGATGTTGCGTTTGTGAAACGCGACGACGTCTACATCGTAGTGATGAACGAAGAGGACATGCCTACGCTGCGTTTGAATCAGGGCTATCGCAAGATGCTGCAGCTAAAGCAGACGGAGAAAGAAGTCAAAGAGTATGTGAAGGAGCGGTACAAGTCGGCGATTCAATTGCTCCGCAATATCGAGCAGAGAAAGAACACGATTGTACGGACGTGCGACGTGATCGTGCGGCGGCAGCAGGACTTTCTGGAACATGGCGTCAACGCGTTGAAGCCGATGATGATCAAAGAGGTGGCGGAGGAGATCGGGGTACATCCTTCGACAGTGAGCCGCGCGGTTGCGAATAAATATGTGCACACCTCGCAGGGAGTTTTTGAGCTGCGCTTCTTCTTCTCCGAAGGCGTGAACGGACCTGAGGGCGGAGACCTGCCGCTGGTGCTGTTGAAACGCAAGGTGAAGAAGTTAATTGAGGAAGAAGATGAACGCAAGCCGCTGACCGACGATCAGCTGGCGGCCGAGCTGCAGCGGCAGGGAATCCAGGTGACCCGAAGAACGGTGGCAAAGTATCGGGAAGATATGCAGATTCCAAGCACGCACCAACGTCGTGTACGCTAAACGTCTGTAACAGATCGCGGGGACGAGGTGAGCGTATGGACGTTGAGTACACCGGCAGACAAACTACGGTCACAAAAAAGCTGAAGATGCAGGCTGAAGCGGGGCTGGCGCGAATCGCAAAGATCGTGGGCAGCGCCGGCAGCGTCCACGTGATTCTCTGCACCGACAAATACCGGCAGATTGCCGAGGTGACGGTGCAGACCAGGTTGCAGAAGCTGGTGGCTCGCTGCGAAGCGCTGGAGATGGGGCTTGCGCTGCGCGATGCGCTCGCGAAGATAGAGCAGCAGGCGATCCGCCATAACAAGAGACATGGAACCATCAAGCGTCATCCAAAGAACGATGGGAAGAGTGGGAAAACCGAGGCTGCGGCGGCGGCCCCACGCAAGGCCAGCGTCGCAGTGAAGATGGCTGCAAAGACCAGCGTTGGACGCAAGGCGGTGCCGATGCTGGTGCACTCGTTTCCCTCGCATTCCCCGTTGCCGGAGCCGCACGTCGTCCGCTCGACCGATGGAGTTGCGCTGCGGCCGATGTCGCTGGAGGAGGCGGTAAAAGAAGCTGCGTTTCGCGACCGCGACGTTTTCGTATTTCGCGATCACGGCGGCCAGGCGATGGTGCTGCATCGCAAACGTGACGGAAAAATGGAGCTGATCGAGGTTCCTTAGGTTGTAGTGCTAGGATTTTCAGCATGTCCAGCAAGAAAATCACGAAGCGGCTTAGGAAGAAAGGCGCGACGCCAGGCCGGAAGAAGAAAAGCCCGCTGCCTGAGTATCGGGGCGAACTGGTTATCTTGACTGGCCTTTCCGGCTCCGGAAAACTGTCTGCGCTGAAGGCCTTCGAGGACCTGGGCTACTACTCGGTCGATAATCTGCCGCTTCAGCTTGTGCCGAGATTTGCCGACCTGGTGCGTCAGTCGGGCGAGATTGAACGGGCCGCGCTGGTGGTCGATGTGCGCGAGGGAATGCGGCTGGAGGAGTTTCCCTCGATTCTGAAGGACGTGCGTAAGGTATTGCCGACGCGCGTGGTGTTTCTCGAGGCGAGCGAAGAAGCATTGATCCGCCGCTTCTCCGAGACGCGACGGCCGCACCCGATGGGACGAAGCGATACCGTGGTGAAATCGATTCGGGCGGAGCGGAAGCGCCTGGATCCAATTCGCAATGTCGCCGATATCGTGCTGGATACGACGAAGTTCAATGTGCACGATCTTCGCGCGCGCATCAACGCTCAGTTCGAGCGCAAGGAGAGCGATCAAAGCCTGATGGTCTCTTCGAACAGCTTCGGATTCAAGAACGGCGTGCCCACCGAGGCGGATCTGGTGTTCGATGTGCGATTTCTGCCGAATCCCCATTTCGTTCCGGAGTTTCGCAAGCTGACCGGACAGGACCCGAAGGTCGCGAAATATGTTCGGCAGTTTCCGCAGACCAAGGAGTTTCTGGATAAGACGGCGGACATGCTGAAGTTTCTTCTGCCGCACTACATCAAAGAAGGAAAGAGCTATCTGACGATAGCGTTTGGGTGTACGGGTGGGCAGCATCGTTCGGTTTTCATTGCGGAAGAGATGAAGAAGCGGCTGGCGCATGAGGGCTACCGGGTGAAGACGGAACACCGGGATATGCCGAAGTAGACGCTGCGCGGGCGAATGCAAGCGATGGCGAGCACTAGAATGGTGAGATGCGCGGCAGGAGAAGGACGATCGGGAGAGTGATGGCTTGAGGCGCATCTGGCGATTGTTGCTCTATGTTCGGCCGTACGCCCTGTACTCGCTCGCTTCCGTCGTTCTGATGGCAGTCGTGGGGGCGATGGCGGCGTTCCGCATCTTGCTGGTCAAGCCGATCTTCGACAATGTGCTGAGCCCGGATGCGCCGCCGGGAATAGTGTTGCTGTTTCGCATTCCGCACACCAATTACATTCTCAATCTGCAGCGGTTCATACCGAGCTACTTTCACAATGCATGGACCGTGGTGGCGGTTGCGCTGGTCGGTTCAGCGCTGTTGAAGTCCATCTGCGATTATTCCGGAACCTATCTGGTGAATCGCGCCGGGTTCGGCATGATCACCGATCTGCGAAACGATCTCTACGACGCGGTGTTGCGGCGCTCCGTCGCTTTTTTCCAGAAGCATACGACGGGTACGTTACTCTCCACGCTGATTAATGACATTGAAAAGGTTCAGTTTGCAATGTCGAGTGTGTTGAGCGATTTCCTGCAGCAGTTTTTTACGCTGGTGTTTACGGCGGTTGCGGTGGTCATCGTCGGCGGTAAGCTCGCCTGGGTGCTGCTGCTCTTTTTGCCGGTGGTGGTGTTTTCGGCTCGGCGTATCGGCCGGGGCGTGCGCCGGACGACGCGCAAGGGGCAGGATAAGCTGGCGGAGATTCAGAACATTCTTCACGAAACCATTACGGGCAATCGCATTGTGAAGGCGTTCGGCATGGAGATGTGGGAGATGAACCGCTTCCGCCGGGCGGCGCGACGACTCTTCGACGCGAATCTAAAATCCGTGAAGGTGCAGGCGATCAGTTCGCCGCTGATGGACCTCATTGCTTCCATCGCGATTGCGTTACTGCTCTATCTGGGGCGGGAGAGTATCAAGCATCAGCAGATGACGGCGGGATCGTTCATAACCTTTCTGATCGCGGTGTTCACGTTGTACGATCCGGTGCGGAAGTTTGCCGCTTTTTATAACAGCTTCCAACAGGCGCTTGGAGCGAGTGAAGAGATCTTCAAATTCATGGATGCGACCGATGATGTGCGCGAGAAGAAGCACGCCTTCACGTTGAAGGGCTTCAAGGAGGGGATTCGATTTGAAGACGTCGGCTTTGCCTATGAAAGCGACGGAGAGACGAGGCAGGTGCTGCAGAGCATCAATTTGACGGTCCAACCCGGCGAGGTGATTGCGTTTGTCGGGCCCAGTGGCGCGGGAAAATCTTCGCTGGTCAATCTGATTCCGCGGTTCTTCGATGTGAATGAAGGGCGGATTCTGATTGACGGGCATGACGTGCGAGATGTGACCATCGCGTCGCTGCGGGAGCAGATTGGAAAGGTGACTCAGGAGACGGTGCTGTTCAACGACACCGTTCGGAACAACATCGCGTATGGTCAGCCGGATGTTCCGATGAGCAAGGTGGAAGAGGCTGCGCGTATGGCGCTGGCGCACGATTTTATTCTCAACATGCCGGAGGGGTACGACACCAGGATTGGCGAGAAGGGCGCGCGTTTGAGCGGGGGCGAGCGGCAGCGTCTGGCGATTGCCCGGGCGATATTGAAGAACGCGCCAATTTTGATTCTGGATGAAGCGACGTCGGCGCTGGATATGGAAAGCGAGCTTTATGTGCAGGCAGCTCTGGCGAACCTGATGCAGGGGCGGACGGTGTTTGTGATCGCGCACCGGCTCTCGACGGTGCGGCGGGCCACTCGAATCGCAGTGATTGAGAGTGGGCAGATTACCGAGATGGGCACACATGAGGAGTTGATGCAGCATTCTGGGACGTATCGGAGGCTTTACGATATGCAGTTCAGCGGGGACGACCGTGCTTCCGCGGGCAGCGGCGACGTTGCCTTCACGGCGAATCTGGAGGGGATCGCATGAGCGAAATTTATTCGATGACTGGATATGCCAGTCTGCGCGGCTCGGTGAGAGACAGCGTTGCCTTTACGCTGGCGATGAAAAGTGTTAACCACCGTTTTCTCGATCTCAATCTTCGTTTGCCCTCCTATTGCGATGGACTCGAAGTGCAGATGCGGCGGATGTTGAAGGAGCGTCTCCGGCGGGGCCATGTTGAGGTGACTTTACAGCTCGAGCGCAGAATGAATGCCGAGATTCAGTTGAACGCCGGCCTGCTGAGCGCGTATATGCAGGCTTACCGTGAGGCATCGGAGGCGAATGGTCTCGCATATGAGCCCGATCTGAATGCGATGTTGCGTATACCCGGCATGATGACGGCGGAGAGCAGCGTGGCGGCGGAGGATCTGGCGGGCCTCGATGCCGCCGTGCTCTCGCAGATCGCTCCATTGATAGAAAAGTTGAATGAAGGCCGGGCACAGGAGGGCGCCTCGCTGGCCGCAGAGCTGCGAGCTTCCATGTTGCGGTTGCGCGCCTTTGCGGAGGAGATGGCAGGATTGAGGAATGGGGTGCGCGAGGCGCAGTTTGAACGGCTCCGGGCGCGGCTGGTCGAGCTGACCGAGGGTGCTCCGGTGAGTGAGGAGCGATTGCTGACCGAGGCGGCGGTATTGGCGGAGAAGAGCGACATCGAGGAAGAGATTGTGCGGCTGCGAACGCATGTCGATCGCTTTATCGCAATGCTGGATGAAGGGGGAGAGCTGGGCAAGCGGCTGGATTTCCTGCTGCAGGAGTTGAATCGAGAAGCGAACACGATGCTGTCGAAGACCAGCGGCGCATCGGGCGAGAACAGCCTGCGGATCACAGAGCTGGGACTGGAGATGAAGGCGGAGATCGAACGATCGCGCGAGCAGGTTCAGAACCTCGAGTAGCGGCGATTGTTACACTGTCAGGAAATGACATTCAGGTGATTGGGGCGCATGGCAGGAATACTTTTTATCATTTCAGCCCCCTCAGGCTCGGGGAAATCGACGCTGGTGAGCCAGCTTCGAACGCTGGTGGAGGGTTTGGATTTTTCCATTTCATACACCACCCGCGCGCCACGCGGATCGGAAGAGGATGGCCGGGAGTATCACTTTACGACGCGAGCGGAATTTGAACGGATGATTGCGGCGGGGGATTTTCTGGAGTGGGCGCAGGTCTTCGGCAACTACTATGGAACAGCGGTTGCAGCGCTTCAGCATGCGAAGAACGCGGGAAGAGATCTGCTGCTGGATATCGATGTGCAGGGCGCGGTGCAGGTGATGAGGAAGATGCCGCAGGCGGTGTCGATCTTCGTTCTGCCGCCCAGTCCGGAGATTCTGGAGATGCGGCTGCGCAATCGCAGTGAGGCGGAACACGTAACGTCGGAGGCGGTGATTCATAGCAGGCTGGCCGAGGCTCGGAACGAGTTGAAGCAGATGCAGGATTACAAGTATGCTCTGGTGAACGATGTTCTGGACCAGGCTGTCATGGAGCTGCGCGCGATCGTATTGGCGGAGCGCGGGATTCGCGATGGGGTTCAGACCATCGCTTCAACTTGTCGAACCGATGCTGCTTCGCCAAAGTTGAAGGCGGCACTGAGCACGTTTGAGAGATAAGGCCCACTTATCCACTGCAAATTATGTAGAGCAATCTGCGAGTCTAAGATATAACTCAACACTAGGGGGGTACTGTATGACGAGCGAAAGTGCATTCCACAACAAATACAGTCTGGTTAAGGGTGCGGCACGCCGGGCGCGGCAGCTGCAATCGGGCGCCTCACCGCTCATTGTGGCCAAGTCGATGAAAGCCTGCCGCGTTGCACAGGACGAGATCAAGCAGGGACATGTGAAGTTCGTTCTTCCGGAGAAGGTGGTAGAGCCGGTACTCGACCTTCCCGTTCACTGAGTAGCGATACCATAGAGCCATGGCAGGAGACGCTGAGCAGCAGCTGCGGGCTTATGTGGAGTACCTTCGGGATCTTGGCGTCCACGACTTTTATCGTCAGGGAGAGCCGGTGTATGCGGAAGCGTCTGCTGCTGAACCACGAGCGCTGCCGGCAGAAGGTGATGCCATTGTTTCGGAAGCTGCTTCCATTCCTGCTCCGGGCAGGCCTGCCTTCCTGGAGCCTCCAATAGCGAAGCTGGTGAGTTTCGACGACCTTGCGCCGCTGCCTGAGATTCGGGTAACGGCCGCGCACAAGCCCGACGCGCTGGCGGCGATTCAACAAGAGATTGGCGACTGCACTCGTTGTCCGCTGGCCTATGCGGGACGCCGAACGATCGTCTTTGGCGATGGCGATGCCAACGCGCGGCTGATGTTTATCGGCGAAGGCCCGGGGGCCGATGAAGATACTTCGGGCGTTCCCTTTGTCGGCAAGGCGGGGCAGCTGCTGAACAACATGATCCAAGCGATGGGGCTGAAGCGCGAACAGGTCTATATCGCGAACATCGTGAAGTGCAGGCCGCCGGCGAACCGCGTTCCGGAACCGGTGGAGGCGAATACCTGCGATCAGTTTCTGCTGCAGCAGATCGATGTAATCCAGCCGGAGATCGTCGTAGCGCTGGGCTCGACCGCGGCGACGTATCTGCTGGGGGTAAAGCGTTCGCTCGCCGCGTTGCGGGGCAGGTGGCATAGCTGCCGCGGGGCGAAGCTGGCGGTGACGTATCATCCGGCATTTCTGCTGCGCGATCCGGCGATGAAGGGCGAAGCCTGGAAGGACCTGCAGATGGTGATGAAGGAGATGGGGTTGAAGGCGCCGGTCAAGGGCTAGCTGCTACTCGCCGCTTGCCATGGCTCTCTGTTAGCGAGCTTGCGGCGGCGGGATGCGGACGGTGTTGGCTCGACAAGAGCGAATGGGGCCGCAGGGGATGGGTTCGCCGCTTTTGTTGAGGCAGACTTCGACGGCAGTGAGGTAGTTGTTGCCGCAGCTGAGGGCGAGCGAGGCGGATGGGATTTTGGGGTTGGCCTGGGTGATGAGGTCGAGAATCTGAGCGGGTGGAAGCGAGATCTGGCGGTTAAGCTGCGCGAGCGTGGGCGGAACGGTGAAGGACTGGAAGGCGGCACGGGCGGCGGTGAAGAAGGAGTCGGGTGCGAGGCCGGAGCAGGTGCCGTGTGTGCGCCACTCGTGCTGGAGGAGTCCGGCATCGGGATAGATGTCCGCGAACTGCGAGGGGTCGGCTGGGCCGGGTGCGTTGGAACAGTTCTGCGGGTAGGTGCCGTTGGTGTTCTGGGGCCAGAGGCCGTGAAGGACGAAGGTAGGACGGCTGGCGCACTCGGTTGCGTTGGGGTGCGAGTAGCAGAACTCGGGCGACCAGGAGAGGTTGAGCAGGTAGTAATCGAACGGCTGCGCATTGCTGGGAGGAAGCGCGAATGCTGTCGTCGCGTGTGGTCGAGGCGAGGGCTCCGGTGCGGGTCTTGGGGGCGGGGAACACGCGGCGAGGATGAGAAGAAGGACGAGGATGGCGGGTGCAGATCTCTTCTTCATGGTGGGAGCAAGAATAGCAGGCGCTGGAGGAATGGGCATGGTGAATGGATCACGTTCACCGTCTCTTCGTTGGAGGATTTCGTTTCCGAGTTGTCGACCATCGGGGAATAACGGAATAACCGACGACAAGCGCGTTTCCCGGGATCAATCATGCCTCCGGCAAACACATGCGTTCTTTTGACGCTAGAATTGTCCAGCCCAAATTCAGGAGCCCGCTCGTGCCCGTCAAGATTCGCTTCATCTTTGTTCATCTGGCGATCCCAACCGCGCTGGCTGCCCAATCCATTCCGCAGCCCACCTCCGCATCCACTGCCGCCACCAAGGACACGAGCTACATCGACCCGCAGGGTACCGCCTACGTCACACGCGTAGTCCCCGTCCCGCCTGACCTTAGTCCGGAGGCCCGCAAATCTCTAATTCGGATCCTTCCGGATCAAGGCCCCGCGGAGTCTCTCGAACATCGTCGAGCTCAAATGGTGGTGTCCGGGGCACGCCAGAACGCGGCCTGGAGCAAGCTCTGCCCCAACACCATCGCCGATTCCATCATCGCCGGTGTTCCGGTCCGAATCGTCACTCCATTCAACTTGTCAGGCAGTCACGGCGACAAGGTTCTTATCAACCTGCATGGAGGAAGCTTTAACGCCGACTCGGGGTCATTTGGTGAGAGCATTCCCATCGCCGGCTACACGGGAATCAAAGTCATCGCAGTGCTGTATCGCCTGGCGCCGGAGCATCCATTTCCGGCTGGAGTAGACGATGCCGTTGCGGTCTATCGGGAGTTGTTGAAGACCTACAAACCCAACCACATCGTTATCTATGGAACTTCGGCGGGAGCTGTGCTCACCGCTGAAGTTGCTGTAAAACTCAAAGCGCTCGGTGTTCCGATGCCGGCAGCCCTCGGCATCTTCAGTACCCTGGACCGTTTCGACGCCGAGGACGATTCGCAGGCGATCTACACGCTGCAAGGATTCGCAGGTCACCTTGATCCGCCAGATGGCAGCATTCACGATCCCTATTATGTCGGGTCTACCGATCCGAAGGATCCGGTGCTGTCCCCTATCTATGCGGACCTGCACGGGCTGCCTCCTACTCTCTTCCTCACCAGTGGCCGGGACGCCCTGCTCAGCGGAACCGCAAATCTGCATCGCGCCTATCTGCGGGCTGGTGTCGACGCACGCCTCGTACTCTTCGACGCGCTGCCTCACGCCTTCTGGTACGACGCGTCCCTGCCCGAGTCCATCGAGGCCACGCACATCATGGCGGATTTCATGCTGAAACAAGTCGCAAAATAAACGTAGTTCCTCCGCCACAGGACGCGGGGCGATTCGGTTTGCGTGTTTGGATCGACTCTCTCCGGAGATTACAGAACCGCATGTCGCGGAAGAGGGTGCGGATTCCGCTAAGCTGGAAGGATGGCTTTGTACTGCGATGTCGCGCTGCCGGTGCCGCTGGACCAGACGTTCACCTATGCGGTGAACGGGGTCACTCCAGCGATGGGAGCGCGGGTGCTGGTGCCGTTCAGCGGACAGAAGCTGATGGGTGTCGTGGTGCGGGTGCACGAGGATGCGCCCGCGGATGATTTTGAGATCAAGCCGGTGCAGCAGGTGCTGGATGACACCGCGATCCTTCCAGCCGAGTTGATGGAGCTGGCGCGGTGGATCGCGCAGTACTACGTTGCGCCTCTGGGTGAGGTGCTGCGGGGGATGCTGCCGCTCGCTGCCGAGGTGAAGCGGCATTTTTTTTACCGCATCGCGGAGGCGGGGCGAAGAGTGTTGTATGAAGGCGCCGCGAAGGGGTCATCGCTGCGATCGAAGCTGACGGCGGAGGAACAGAATCGCGAGTATTCAGTGTTGAACTATCTCGAGGGCGGAGAGCAGGCAAAGATGTCGGCGCTGCGTTCGGCTACGGGCGCGAACAAAGCCCTGCTGGAGGGGATGGTCAGGAAAAAGTGGCTCGTGCGCGAAGCGGTGGCGGAAGAGCGCGATGCGAGGCGGCTGGAAAAGATCGCTGTGCTCGTCCCGGAGGCGCGGCTTCCTAGGCTGAATGAGAATCAGACGGCGATCCTCGCAGAGCTGGCGGCGGTCGGCGGACGGATGCGGATGAGCGATCTGCGGCTCACCTTGACGCGGATGCGAGTGCCCGCTTCAACGCTGGGGACGCTGGTGAAGCGTGGGCTGATCGCGATCGAAGAGGTTGCTGAAGAGTTTCATCTGGGCGGAGTTTCCTCGCAGGGAAAGAAACATGCGCACGAACACGATTTGAACGAGCCGCAGATGGAGGCGCTTGGCACGATTGCGGCGGCGATGGAGAAGGGCGGATTTCGGCCGCATCTGCTCTACGGGATCACAGGCTCGGGCAAGACCACAGTGTATTTTGCCGCGATGCAGCGTGCATTGAACGCAGGGAAATCAGCATTGCTGCTGGTTCCGGAGATCGGGCTGACGCCGGCGATGGTGGCGCAGATGTATGCGGCGTTTGCCGGCGAGGTCGCATTACTGCACTCGCAGCTGACGCCGGATGAGCGTGCGGAACAGTGGCACAGAATTCGCAGAGGCGAGGCAAGAATCGTGGTGGGAACGCGGTCCGCGGTGTTCGCTCCCATGGTGAATCTCGGATTGATCATCGTCGATGAAGAGCATGATTCGAGCTACAAGCAGGAGGAGACGCCGCGATACCATGGGCGCGACGTCGCAGTGATGCGGGCGAAGTTGAACGATGCGGTCGTGGTGCTCGGCTCGGCGACGCCGTCGCTCGAGAGCTGGTCGAATGCCGAGAACGGCCGGTATACGAGGGTGGAGCTGCGCGAGCGTGTGATGGAGAGGCCGCTGCCCGCAGTCGAACTGGTAGATATGCGCGCTGAATTTCGCGAGACTGGGCAGGAGCACATTTTTTCCCGGAGACTGATTGAGGAGACTCATTTAGCCCTGGATCGCGGGGAACAGGTGATTCTGCTGCTGAACCGGCGCGGCTATTCGACCGTGGTGATGTGCCGCAGCTGCGGCGAAAAGATCGAGTGCGAAAACTGCTCGATCTCCATGACCTATCACAAGAAAGTGAGTGAGAATGACGCCATCGCGCAGCCGGGGCAGCGGCTGGAGTGCCACTACTGCGGTTCGCGGCGAAACGTCCCGAAGCTCTGTCCGAAGTGCGAAAGCGAACACCTCTATTTCCTGGGTGCGGGCTCGCAGCAGGGC
>DATAVY010000078.1:0-16706 GCA_036267495.1 Edaphobacter sp. | reverse complement strand
TTCCTCAAACGCCCAGCCCCAAAGCCTGTCATTCTGAGCGGAGCGAAGAACCCCCGCATTTGCATTTGCAGTTGCCTTTGTTTGTTCCTTAGCGCTCTAGGCTGGCCATGAATTTTGTGCGGGCATCGCAACCCTCCGCATAAAATCCGGAACTCACTTCGCCGAAATCATCGGCAACCCCGTCACCGGCCAATGGTCCACCTGCGCATCGACATTCAACGCAACCTCGGCTCCCGCAGCCGACGAAGCCGTAACCCCCACGTTCCATCCATCCACTAGAACCAGCCCGGCCTCTCCCTTCAGATCCGCCTTAGCCGCCTCGATCGTGATCGTCCTGCTCTCATTCGCCACAAGCGAAATATAGTTGTCGCTGTAGTACACCGGCAGCACTCGCTCGCCCGATTTCTTTCTTCGCAACTGCACATGTGTCATCAAGGCAATCTGTGTGCCCGGATTATGCAGCGTCACATCGAAGAAACTTTTATCTCCGGCATCGCGCCGGACAATCTTCGTATCCAGAGCCACCACCGGCAGTCCGCCCATCGCCGTCAAGTCGTCCTGATGCTCCGGCAAAGCACGCCAGTAAAAATTCTCTGAAACCATCTTCCCATCCGCGTCCCGCAACTCGAGTTTCACGAAGTGAACCGCCGAAAGTCCAGCAGGCCACTCCACCGCACCCAGACTCGTCGCCGCACTCGCCGCAGCCGATACATCGAAATCACGCTGAGACGCAACCGATCCATCCAGGTTGTAAATCGCCAGATGCGCACGCCCCCTCTCCATCGCAACCGGCAGATTATTGATCACCTCCACATCGCCGTTGCTCTCATTCAGCTGAATGTGGACCATCTCCGCGGCCTTCTTCACCGCAAACAAAGCCGAGTTCGGTTCCAGGTCATGGTGGTAAAGCTGCCACACAAAACTAGGCTGCGCCGGATTGCTCATCCACGTCAGAATCCCCGTCGTCGGATGAAATAACTTCGCATTCCGTCCTTCATACATCGCGCGAAACGCCTCGTAATTTGCCATCTGCGACTTCCGCACGAAATCCGCCAGATTCGCTACTTTGCCGTATCGCTCTGCAATGATTGCCGGATATTTGTCGCCGCCCTGCGCCCCCTTGGCAAAATCATGCTCTGCCCAATCGTCGTTGATCGTCTCCCAATCTTTCTCCGGCATCATCCCGCGAATCGACTCGATCGTCGGCACCGACATCGATCCAATCTCCGTCTTGAACGCCTCATCGAAGACATAAAACTCCCGCGGCGTCCTCCAGTGATAAGGCCCGTGCGAGCTCACCCCTCGCCCATCCGCCGAGTTCGCCTGGTACAACCGCGCCGGCTCCAGCTCCTTCATCAACACCCGCAGCGCAGCGTCAATGTCCTTCGGCGGATAGCCTTCATTCCGCGCGCACCAAACCGCAATCGAAGCGTGGTTGCGGAACCGCAGAATCTTCTCCCGAACATTCGCCATATACGTATCGAAGTCGTCAGGATCGGGCCCGTCGGAGGGGTTCGGCTGAAAAAATTCATCCCACACCAGCAGCCCATACTTGTCGCACAGCTCATAGAAATCCTCGCTCGTGCTCTGCCCCACCCAATTCCGAATCATGTTAAGATTCGCGATCTGATGCATTCGAATCTGCGCCTCCAGCCGCTCCCGCGGATTGCGCTTCATCGCCTCATCCAGTCCCCAGTTTCCTCCGCGAATAAAAATACGAACGCCATTCACCGAAATCGTCAGGTTCTCCGAGTCGGGCACCGAATAGCTGAACTTCCGAACGCCAAAAGTCACATCCTTGCTATCCGAGCTCTTCCCCTCCATCTCAAAGCTCAGATGAAGGTCGTAAAGATTCTGCGGCCCATACCCATTCGGCCACCACAGCTTCGGATTCACCATATGCAACGCCGCCGTAGTCTTCGGATCGAACGTCACCACCTGCGAGCTGTGCGGCGCAATCTCCACCGCCTGCTCAAACGTCACATCCCCAAACCCGCCCTTCAACACCCCCTTCTGCGCCTGGTCGGTCCCATTTTCCAATCTCGCCTGAACCGAAACATCCGCCGAATCCACCTTCGGCAGCGGCAGGTCCGTCGTCACCAGCGGGTCTTGGATTACCACCGGCCCCGTCGCCGAAAGAAAAACCTTCTGCCATATCCCCGTATCGCGATCGCGAATCGCCGGAATCCAGTCCCATCCAATTGTCGAAAGAAATGTCGGCCCATCGATCGCAGTTATCCCGCCATTTTTTCCCACGCCATCGCGAATCGTATGTTCATGCGGAACCCCCGGATGCGGCTGCGGCGTCACCAGCACTGCAATCGCCGCCTTCTTGCCCGCCTTCACATCCTCCGAGATATCGAAAATTCCCCGGCTGAACGCGCCCTTCGTCGAGCCCACCTGCCGCCCGTTCACCCACACCTGCGCCGAAAAATTGATCCCCTCGAAGTTCAGCCACACATGCCTTCCCGCATACGTCTTCGGAATCTTCACCACCGTCCGATACCAGTACGAAGCGCGCGACAAACTATCCGGAATCTTGTCCGGACGATTGTTCTCCCCATACAGAGGCTCCGGATAAACCCCATCGTTCACCAGACTCGTCAGCACCGTCCCCGGCACTGTCGCGGCGTACCACCCCGCCGTCTTGTAGTGTTCAGCCGCGACCGCTGCCCCAGCCTCCGGCACCTTCGCCGCATCCTGCAACTGCCAGCCGCCATCGATAGTCACGGGCAGCGGCAAGGCAGAACTCGCGCCCCACGCCAAAGGCCCGCTCATCGCCAACCCTCCGGCGATCGTAATCATCCACACCATCAGCCTCATTCGCATCCCATCATCCTAACGCTAAAAGATCAGTTTTTGTCTTTGTTCTGCCTTCCCATAAAGCCCGAACAGCTGCAAAAAAAATAGTTGTTTGTTTTTGCAGGAAACGCAGAGCTTCAGCATGCTGAAAAAGTCCGTTTCGCTTAAGGGCACGGCTTCACAGGCTGCGGAAAAGTTCTGTCTTGCTTAAGGGCACGGCTTCACAGGCTGCTGAAAAAGTTCTGTTTTGCTTAAGGGCACGGCTTCACAGGCGGAAAAGTTCTGTTTTGCTTAAGGGCACGGATTCATCCGTGCCGCAATCGTCGTATTGGCCATGCGGCTTCAGCCGCTGAGGTACGCCGTTTGCTTCGCGAGCCACTTTTCCGCAGCCCTTAACTCCGGCTCTTCGTGAAGATCTCAGATATCCGAACTACACGGGTTCCATCTTCGCCGTAAAGATCCCCCGAAACGCCGGCCAGTAAGCCCAGATCAAAAAAATCTCCAGCACCGAGCACACCAGTCCCGGCCCAATCCCCGAAGGATTCATCGTGATGTGAAACACAAGAATATTCACAAGAATCGGCCCCAGGATCACCAGCCCAACCGGAACATAACGCCCGATAAGGAGCAGTAACCCGGCAATCACATACAGCACGCCATGAAACATAATCCAGCCGTGCATGAACATGATTGTCGAAAGGGTTCCGGCGTCGCCCGGAATCGGTTTCATCGGCATGAAGGGATGAAAGTTATTAAACCCGAAGACAAAAAAGACAAGTCCAAGCAAAATCCGCGCGATAAGTACGGCGATCTTCATAAGCAGTCAGCTCCTGAAAAGAATCGGTTGAAGAACTCTCAATTGCCGGCATAACTTGCGTCAGAGTGGGGTGATTCGATAGCGTCGAGTATATGCCGAACCCAGCCTCAGGTGTCACCATGTCGCTCGCGGGCAAAGTCGCCCTCATCACCGGAGGCTCTCGCGGAATCGGCGCGGCTACCGTCCGCCTCTTCCGTCAGGCCGGCGCAAAGGTCATCTTCAGCTATCGCGCAGCGGCCCGGCAGGCGGAAAGTCTCGCCACGGAATGCGGCGGGCCCGATCTCTGTCGAGCCATCCAGCAACCTCTCTCCACGCCCGAAGACGGTCAGGCCCTCGTCACAGCCGCCGTCCGAACCTTCGGCCGGCTCGACTGCGCCGTCCTCAACCACGGCATCTGGCCGCCGCACGACCAACCCATCTCCACAATGACCACCCAGCAGTGGCGAGGCACTCTCGGCACTAACCTCGACAGCGTCTTCGGAGTCGTCCGCGCCGCCGTCGCCCAAATGCAATCCCAGCCGCAATCCCAGCCGCAGTCCCAGCCCTCCGGCTCCGCTCGCGGGCATATCGTCCTGGTCAGCTCCACCGCCGGCCAGCGCGGCGAAGCCTTCCACGCCGACTACGCCGCCACAAAGGGCGCGCTCATTAGTCTCACCAAATCGCTCTCCACCGAACTCATCGCTCAACGCATCCACGTCAACTGCGTCGCCCCCGGCTGGGTCGCTACCGAAGCCACCGTCGATGTCCTTAGCGATCCCGAAACGTCCAAGAAGCTGTTGTCCCTGATCCCACTGGGCCGCCCGGCGCATGTCGATGAGATCGCCGCACCCATTCTCTTCCTCTGTACCCCACTCGCCGGATTCATCTCCGGAGAAATCTTCAACGTCAACGGCGGCGCAGTCCTCGTCGGCTGAAACGGAGTCGGAATTGAACCAACCCGCCCTCTGCCTCAAGCAACTGGCCCTCTGTCTCTTCGCGATCATCCTGCTCGCGATCGCTCCGCCTCTTCACGCGCAGGCCGCCGACATCCCCAGCGCCGCTCCCAAACAAGCAGCCGGCGAAACCCCCGAACAGCGCGGCCGCAAACTCCTCGACCAGATGCTCGAAGCCCTCGGCGGCGACGCCTGGCTCAACCGCAGGAACGTCCGCGAACTCGGCCATCTCGCCCGCTTCTTTCAGGGCGCACCCACCGGCATCGTCATCGACTTCACCGAAACCCGTCAGTTCGCCAAGGGCGATCGTCCCGACGCCATGCGCATCGGCTTCATCACCGACAAGAGCATGATCCTTCCCGGCAAAAAGATCGACATCGTCCAGATCTGGATTGACAACACCGGCCACGAAGTCACCTACAAGGGCAACACCACCCTTCCCCAGCCTCAAATCGACGATTACTATCGCCGCCAGGATCACTCCATCGAATCCATCTTCCGCGTCTGGCTCAAATCTCCCGGCGTCATGATCCTCGACGAGGGCAGCACCATGGTCGAGCGCCGCCTCACCGAGCGCGTCTCCGTCCTCAGCGCCAACAACGACGCCGTCACCCTCGACATCGACATCGCCACCCACCTCCCCCGCCGCCGCACCTTCGAGTGGCGCAACACTACCTTCAAAGACCGCGACGAAGACGCCGAAGAGTACGATGATTACCACACCATCCAGGGCCTGCCCACCGCCTTCACCATCACCCGCTATCACAACGGCGACATGGCCAGCCAGACCTTCCTCACCAAAGTCGAGTACGACGTAGACACACCCCCAAGCACCTTCGACCCCAACGTTCTTCTGCAGAAGAAAAAATAGGCCTCTCGCATCAACGCTGTCGCCCTCGTTCTTGTTGTCGCACCTGCTTTTGTTGTTGCTCTTGCTTTTCCGCTTGTCATTCCCGAAGGGAATCTGCGTTTGCTCTTGCCCTTGCTTTTTAGTTGTCATCCTTCGCCGCAGGCGGAGGACCTGCTTTCTCCAGTTATCGTCTTTCCGTCCGCCGGGCCCTCCACGCCTTCAAACTAATTTCAGGGAGCCACCCATGAAACACGACAGCATCCTCGGCACCGTAGGCAACACCCCCGTTGTCCGCATCAACCATCTCGCCCCCGCCGGCATCAACCTCTACGTCAAAGTCGAAGCCTTCAACCCGCTCGGCTCCGTCAAGGACCGCCTCGCCCTCGGCGTCATCGAAGACGCCGAAAAATCCGGCGCGCTCAAACCCGGCCAGACCGTCGTCGAAGCCACCAGCGGCAACACCGGCATCGGCCTCGCCATGGTCTGCGCCGCCAAAGGCTACCCTCTCGTCGTCATCATGGCCGAATCGTTCTCCATCGAGCGCCGCAAACTCATGCGCTTCCTTGGCGCCAAAGTCATCATCACGCCCGCCCCCGCACGCGGCATCGGCATGGTGAAGAAAGCCGAAGAGCTGGCCGCAAAAAACGGCTGGTTCCTCACCCGCCAGTTCACCAACGAAGCCAACGCCGACTTCCACTCCCGCACCACCGCGCAGGAGATCCTCCGCGACTTCGAAGGCAGCCCGCTCGACTACTGGGTCACCGGCTTCGGCACCGGCGGCACCCTCAAAGGCGTATCCCGCGTCCTCGCCGACAAACGCCCCGATACCAAAATCATCCTCTGCGAACCCGACGCCGCCCCCATGGTCTCGAGCGGCATTCCGCAACCGCCCAACAACCCCGATGGCTCACCCTCCGCCAGCCATCCCTCCTGGACCCCGCACCCCCAGCAGGGCTGGAGTCCCGACTTCATCCCCAAGCTCGCCCAGGACGCCATCGACGCCCATCGCATCCACAAAGTTTTCCGCATCACGAACCCCGAAGCCATGAGCACCAGCCAGCAGCTCGCCAAAAAGGAAGGCATCTTCGTCGGCATCAGCTCAGGAGCCACCTTCGCCGGCGCACTCAAAATCGCCGCCGAAGCCCCAAAAGGCTCAACCATCCTCGCCATGCTGCCCGACACCGGCGAACGCTACTTGAGCACCCCACTCTTCGCCGACGTCCCCGTAGACATGACTCCCGAAGAACTCGAAATCTCCAGATCCACCCCCAGCGCGCAGCTTCCACCACCGTCGGCGTAAGAGACGAGCATTTACCTCTGTTTTTGTTGGTGTCGTTATTTCTTGTTGTCATCCCCGAAGGGGATCTGCGGTCGTGTTTGCTTTTAGACACACAAGAGCCTTGGGCTATGGCTTTTGGCAATCAGCGTCGAGCTGAAAGCACATCGCAGCGAACCAGCTCAAAGGGCGTAGGTTCCCTTCAATGCCTTTCTCTCCATGTCTGCCGCAAACATCGGCGTCTCGCGCGAGCAGTGCGCCTGCACCGAATCCACCGCCCCCGGCGGCTGCCTCGCAATCGCGGCCAGCAACGCCGCATCAGCTGTCTCCACCAGAATCTCGCAACTCAACCGGCAGTCTCTACCGGAGAGCGGCTCCAATCGCACGTCCCACGTAACCTTCATCGCTGCCGGCAGCCCAGGGCCCCACCAAAGCTGCGAACTTGACGAGACCGCCCGCATCCGGCTGCGCTCTGCAATCTCCTCCACGTAGTCATGCGTCATAAAGCTGCCGCCAATCGTCTCGACGCTGACGAACACTCTCTTGCCGCTCGGCAACGCCGCCTGCACCGACCCATGATGTTCCGGAGCGCAGCCCACATACTCGTCCGAGCTGAGATGGAAAGCCCACGCCGAAAGGTCCAGCGACTCAAGCGGCGCACCTACCTTACTCGTAGCCGAAACGCGGTGAATGACCTGAGAAGGCCTGGATCGGGTCTCCGCCTGACTCAACAAAGGCGCGACCGTGGCCAAACCTGCGAGCACCTGTCGTCTGTTCATACCGATTATCGTAAACAAAAGATCGCCGGAGGGTGGCCGATTATTTCACAAAGAAATTTCAAGCTTCAATTTCGTAGAAAACTTCCCCCACCATAGGGGCCGCTTGAGTTCAAAACGCCACCCATGTATCTATGGAGGCATGACAAGCCCGACGAAGTTCAGCCTGACCGACACCATCGCGCTCCTCACTCGCACCCCAGCAACCCTCGATGCACTCCTGCGCGGCCTCCCCGACACCTGGGTCCGCCGCAACGAAGGAAAAGATTCCTGGAGCCCCTGCGACATCATGGGCCACATGGTCCTCGTCGAACGCGACGACTGGATCCCCCGCATCCGCCTCATCCTCGAGCACGGCGACACCCAGCCCTTCGCCCCCTTCGATCGCTTCACCCAAATGCGGGAGCCGCAATCCAAATCGCTCGAGCAGCTCCTCGACGACTTCGCCTCCCTCCGCAAACAAAGCCTCGCCACCCTCGAAACCCTCAATCTCCAGCCGCAGGACCTCGCCCGCCCCGGACGCCATCCCTCCCTGGGCTCCGTGACCCTCGCGCAACTTCTCGCCACCTGGGCCGTTCACGACCTCACCCACCTCCATCAACTCTCCCGCGTCATGGCCCACCAGTATCGCGAAGCCGTCGGTCCTTGGAGCATCTATCTCGGCGTCCTGCAATGCGCCGGTCACAGCGCTTAGAACAACCCTCCTCCTCGCTCCGCATCGCAAACCAACGATTGCTTCGCCAGACCGAAGACGATACATTGGGCCAAACAAAATAGTTCGCGTCAATTTCCCGCATTCAAGACCAATCCCCAAGGGCCAAATTTCTCTTCAAGGACCAAGGACATGGCTGAAATTCCCACCGAACCCCGGAGGATGGTCCCTTCGCCTCGCACTACAAAATTTGTTGTCGCGTTCCTTTTGGCATGGATGGCCCTGTTTCTGGTCGCCTCGGTTCGGCAGGAGTCCCAGACCTTCGACGAGTCGGATCATCTCTTCGCCGGCGTCGAGTATTGGAAGCGCGCCGACTTCGGCAGAAATCCCGAACATCCGCCCCTGGTAAAGCTTCTCGCCGCCATCCCGCTTCTCCCCATGGGTCTCAAAGAGCCGCGGCCGGTCCCCATTCCCTACTTCAAGGCGCAGGACTTCATGAACGCGTCGCAGATGCTCTACAGCGGAGATGCCGACGCGATGCTCATGCGCGGCCGGCTCGTCGTCGCGCTCTCCACCCTCGCGCTCGCTCTGCTCGTCTTTTTCGCTGCGCGAGAGATGTTCGATCCGCTCACCGCGCTCTTCGCTCTCGGTCTCTTCGTCTTTGAGCCTGTGCTGCTTGCCAATGGCGCTCTGGTCATCACGGATGTGCCTTTGGCGTGCCTCTTCTTCGCCTCCGTCTATGCCTTCTATCGCTATCTTCGCAAGCCCTCCGTTCTACGGCTCGCACTCTGCGCGGGCGCAACCGCCCTCGCCATCGCCGCGAAGCACTCAGGCGCACTCATTGTCCCCACCCTCGTCATGCTTGCCCTGGCGGACACCTTCTTCCTTCCCAGCCAGACTGCCGTCGACCTTCCGCCTCAGTCGAAAAGCCTCCGCCTTCGCCAACTCGCCCTCGCTTTTCTTGCAATAGCTCTCGTCAGCTATCTCTTCCTCTGGGCGATCTACGGCTTTCGTTACGCCGCTCGTCCCGGCCAGCTTCAGATGGCCCCCACCCTCGCCGCATATCTCGCCGGAATCTCCCATCCTCTGCAGAAATCGCTCATCGCCTTCTGCGCTCGCTACCATCTTTTTCCCGAGGCCTACCTCTATGGATGGGTCGATATCCTGCTCATTCCCGGCACCCGCTCCACCTTCATCTTCGGTCGCGTCTTTCCCCACGGGCAGTGGTTCTTCTTCCCAGCCCTCTTTCTTATCAAGACCACTCTGACCCTTCTCATCCTGCTTCTTCTTCTGCCCTTCGCGCGGATTCGCCGGCACCGGCGCGAGTTCCTCTTCCTTCTCCTGCCGCCCGTGTTCTATATGTTGGTGTCGGTCCTCTCCATGCTCAACATGGGCGTGCGTCATATTCTTCCCATCTATCCCTTCTGCATCATTCTCGCTGCGGCCGCTGCCGCCTCTTTGACAGTTCGCTCCATGGCCGGCAAAGTCGCCGTCGCCGCGCTGTGTCTGCTCACCGTTGTCTCATCCCTGCATTCGTTCCCGAATTACCTCGCCTACTCCAATGAAATCGCAGGCGGCCCCTCCCGCACCTATCGCATTACCACCGACGCCAACGCCGACTGGGGTCAGGGCCTCAAATGGACCAGGACCTATCTCGATCGCCATCCCGCGCCCGACTGCTGGTTCGACTACTCCAACCCCACAATCGACCCGGCCTACTACGGGATCCATTGCAAACCTCTGCTCTCCGGCTTCGGCCACCTCGTCGGTATAAAAACCGAGCCCATACCATCCACCATTACCGGAACCGTCCTGCTCACCGCCACCGACGAGTCCGGTCTTCTCTGGGGGCCGGACAAGCTGAACCCTTATCACCTCTTCCGTGGTCTTACCCCCGATGCCAAAATCGGAAATATCATTCTCGTCTACCACGGTACTTTTGATCTCCCCCTTCTCGCCGCGCAGACCAACGCCACAGCGGCACTCGCTCTCCTCGAACAACACCGCTTTCCCGAAGCCATAACCTTGGCCCAAACCGCGGTCGCACAGGCCCCTGACTCCGCTGAGGTCAATGATGTGCTTGGCCAGGTCCTTCTCCGCTCCGGCCATCCCGCAGAAGGCAAACAGGCCATGGCTACTGCGCTGCACCTTGCTCAGACCGTCTATCCCGAGTACCAGAAATATTTGGCTGACAGAATCGAATCCTCCAGCAACGGTTCCTGAAGTTTCGCCCTCCCGCAGATACCCTTGGGAGAGCAAGTCCTCCTCAACTCCGCCGTTTATACTCATCCAAGCCATGAGCGAGACCACGCCCAACCCCACGCCCCAACCCACGCCCAGCCCCTCCCCCGACGCCCAGCCCGCACCCAGTCGGACCATGGACATCCACGAAATCATGTCCCTCCTCCCCCACCGCTATCCCTTCCTCCTCATCGACCGCGTCATCGACATGGAGCCCCGCACCCGCATCGTCGCCATCAAAAACGTCACCATCAACGAGCCCCACTTCACCGGCCACTTTCCCGACTACCCCATCATGCCCGGCGTCCTCATGGTCGAAGCCATCGCCCAGGCCGGCGGCACCCTCCTTCTCAGTGAAATCCCCGACCGCGACCAGAAGCTCATGGTCTTCACCAGCATCGAAAACGCTCGCTTCCGCCGCCCCGTCACCCCCGGCGACCAGCTCCGCATCGAAGTCACCGTCCTCAACTGGCGCAGCCGCGTCGTCAAGATGGGCGGAGTCATCACCGTCGACGGCAAAGTCGTCTGCGACGCCACCGTCATGTGCCAGATGGTCCCCCGCGCACCAAAGAAAGCCGGTAGTGGGTCAGTCTGACTCGTTTTGCTTAAGGGCATGGCTTCAGCCGTGCCGTATGGAACTGCAATAACTGCGGCTTTAGCCGCTGAGGTACGTTTTTGAAATTGCCCCACAACCAGAAAATCGAAGCGACCATCGAGGCCCAGCTCCAGTGAGTGCTCAAGCCAGCATCCATCCCACAGCCATCGTCGCCCCCGGCGCGCAGATCCCCCCCTCCTGCACCATCGGCCCCTACTGCACCATCGGCCCCAACGTCATCCTCGGCGAAAACTGCGAACTCGTCTCCCACGTCGTCCTCGGTGGAGATGACGTCGGCCGCCTCACCATCGGCAGCAACAATCGCATCTTCTCCTTCGCCTGCCTCGGCATCGCCCCGCAGGATTTGAAATACGCCGGCGAGCCCACCGCCCTCATCATCGGCGACAACAACTCCATCCGCGAGTACGTCACCATCTCCCGCGGGACTGTAGGCGGAGGAGGCACCACGCGCGTGGGCAGCAACTGCCTCATCATGGCCTACACCCACATCGGCCACGATTCCGTCATCGGCGACCACTGCATCCTCGCCAACTCCGCCACCCTCGCCGGCCACGTCATCGTCGAGGACTACGCCACCGTCGGAGCCCTCTGTCCCGTCCACCAGTTCTGCCGCATCGGCCGCCACTCCTACATCGGCGGCGGCACCACCATCACCCAGGACGTCCTCCCCTACTCCCTCACCTCCATCGAGCGCAACAACCACGCCTACGGCCTCAACAAGGTGGGCCTCGAGCGTCGCGGCTTCACCCCCCAGCAGCTCAAAGAGCTCCGCGCCGCCTACCGCACCCTGCTAGCCGCCAAACTCAACACCACCGAAGCCCTCGCCGCCATCCGCGAATCCATCGCCTCCGGCCACGCCGGCGAACACGTAGCCTACCTCGCCGACTTCATCACCCAAAGCCAGCGCGGCATCATCAAGTAATATCCCCACCCCCCGGAGTTACATTCGCATAACTCCGGGCCGCATTCGCCTTGCAACTATCGATCTTCGATATGCTGGTTGCGGAAACCTGCTTCCGATTCCGAGGAGCCGAATGATCTGTGCAGCAAACCAGAGCTCGATACAGATTGGCAGCACGCGCTCAACCCTGCTCAAACTCCTGCTTCTCGTCCTCACTGCGTCGAAGCTCTGGGCGCAGGCAGGCCCGCCGTTTCAAACCGACGACCCCACGCCCGTAGACCTCGGCCACTACGAGTTCTATGTCTTCGGCGCCGTCGACGGCACTCCGGTGGAACTTGACGCAACCGGCCCTGCCTTCGAATTCAACTGGGGCGCCATCCCCAACGTGCAACTCCACGCGATCCTCCCCTTCGGGACAATCCACCCCTCGAATAGCCCTGTCTACGCTCCCGATTCCGGCCAGGGCCCCAGCGCCTATGGCCTCACCGACATGGAACTCGGCGTCAAGTACGGCTTCATCAAACAAACCCGGCGCCGTCCGCAGATCGGGTCGTTCACCATGTTTGAAATTCCAACCGGCAACTCCTCCCGCGGCCTGGGAGTCGGCAAAGTCTGGTACAAACTGCCCATCTGGGTCGAAAAGGAGTTCGGCCCCTGGAGCCTCGACGGCGGCCTCGGCTACACCGTCGTCCCGCAGGATCAGTATCGCAACTTCCTCTACGGCGGCTTTCTCGTCAAGCGCGAGATCAGCAAGAAGCTCGAACTCTCAGCCGAAGTCTTTTCTCACGCGCGAGAAGGCCTCGCCACCGCGCAGACCCAGGCTTCGACTCTGATTGACGCAGGCGGCTACTACCACTTCAAATCCCCCGGCCTGCAGTTGCTCTTCGCCTACGGACACTCCATCGCCGGCCAGACCGAAAACTACGCCTATCTCGGCCTCTACAAGACCTGGGGAAAAGACAAAGACAAAGATTCAGAAACCGACAAAAAATCCGCGGGAGACGCCATGATCTCAGCGCAGCCTCGCAGAAACCCGTTTTGACATTCCACACATCACCTGTCACCTTCGAGCCACCACTCTCACGGAGCACCCATGGACAATAACCAATCAGACCGCGCAAAACCTCCCGCGAACTCCAACTACGCCCTCGACAACGCAGCCCGCGAAGCCTCGCCGCGATTCGCCGCCCTCGCAGCGATGTTCGACCCCGGCACAATCCGTCATCTGGAGCAGCGCGGCGTCACCTCCGGTTGGAACTGCCTCGAGGTCGGCGGCGGTGGCGGCTCGATCGCTGCCTGGCTCGCCGCCCGCGTGGGCCCTGCCGGACGCGTCCTCGCCACCGACATCGACCCGCGCTTCCTTCAATCGTCACAGACTGCCAACCTCGAAGTGCGCCGCCACGACATCGTCAACGACCCCTTGCCCGAAGCCGCCTTCGATCTCGTCCATTCTCGTCTCGTCCTGTTGCACATCCCCGAACGCGAAAAAGCCCTCGCCCGCATGGTCGCCGCTCTGAAGCCGGGAGGCTGGCTCGTCGACGAAGATTTCGATGCCTCCTCCATCCTGCCAGACCCAACCGCAAACCCAGCCGAAGTTCTCTTGAAGACCCTGACCGCCACAAGACGCGTCATGCAGGATCGCGGAGCCGACGACAGAACTTTCGCACGCCGCCTCTTCACCCGTCTCCGCGCACACGGCCTGGTCGACGTCGACGCTCAGGCAAGCCTTTCCATGTGGCACTCCGGATCGCCCGGCGCAGCCCTCCTGCGCGCCAACTTCGAGCAGCTTCACCGCACCATGATCGATGCCGGATACCTTACCGGGCAAGAGTTCGATCAGGACCTCGCACGCCTCGACGATCCGGACTTCCTCATGCCATCGCCAATCATGTGGACCGTCTGGGGCCGCCGGCCTTAACCCTCCACGCCCACCGGCTCGGAAATTTATTGAGTGTGTCATCGCGCAAAGCCGGCGGATCGTGTTGCAACCTTCTCGTGCGGTGTGCTCTACTTCCGGACTATGCCCCCTCTGCCAATCCGTAAAAATCCCATTCCCATAAATACAGTGGCAACTAAATCTTTGTGCCAGTTTTATTTAGACAAGTGTGTCATCACCAACACGCGATCGCTTCATAAGGACACGCTTGTTGCAGGCTTGGGCGTTGTCCTCACGAAGGGAACCTCGGCGAGTAAACCGTCCGTAACTTGCGCGAAACTTGGCGATCACAACAACACGACATTCAGCTTTTGGGAAAAAGGCTTGGCCTCGCTGGATAACATCGGCATCGATGCGGATACCCAGGTTACGTTTCTATATGAGATCTATAACAACGGCGCCAAGGGACATCCTGATCTGGACGAGTTACAGCAGCAGATTGGCGATCATTTGAAGTTACAGGCGGCATTGAATGCTCTGAACAGTTCAAATCCGCAGTTAGCCGAGGCACTCGTTTCGCAAGATGAGTTAGACAAGCTGAAGCAGCAGATGTCCACGCCGTCCGCCAAATCACTTATGTTTGCGTCCGTTTTTACCGGCGGGTTATACGGCGCGTTCTACTCTCTCATCGACGGCTGCGACGGGATCGTAGCCGCGGGCACCTATAGCGCGACCGGAGCGGTGCTGAGCGAGAGAATCGCGTCGTCGCCAAACCAGGTGATCGCCCAGACAGATACCAGCAATGGCAAACAGAACGGGTGGGGAGCGCCATGCAACCCGCACGGTTCCAATTATGTAATCAGTTGGATCGCTCAATCGCGTGGGCAGGGATTACCTGTCATCTCGGTCTAGACTTACTCACCGGCTGCACTCAGCGCCAACGGAAGCATGCGCTGCCGTCGTCATCTCAAGTCTCTTTGCGCGGCGGCACTCTAAACCCTGCCTTCAGTGCTGCCAGGCGAGATCGAAGACCTTATCCACGGCCTCTCCAGCAGGGCCGCCTCCGCCGCCGAGAATGGTCCTCCACTTCCCGGGCTTAAACCCGGTGCCTTGCTTCAAGCGCCAAGCTTCAAAGTCCGTGTAAGACTTCGTCAGGGCAGTCTTCAGGTACGGCCCACCCAGGCTGGCCATTGCCCATCCGAGCCACTGAGCCAGATCGGCAAATCCTGGAATCGGAGATCCAGAGAGCAGCAGTCCCAGGCGCGCGCACGCAGGTCCGGTCAGCGCCATCCCGCGATTCACATAACTGTTCTGTGTCTCCGGAAATTGAACGTCCAGCGAACCCAATGACGTCAGCGGGTCCGTCTGGACCTGTCCGGCAACCTCGCCCAGCACAGTGGCCAGCGGAGCGGACATCAGGTCCGTCATGGAAACGAACTGATGCAGCGGCGAAGTCGCGATCTGCACAGGTGCGTTCGAGCCGTCCGGCATGTTGACCGTCACAGTGGACACCGTCTTTCCATAGTAGGTAACGGCTCGCGTCACCTTGGCATAGCCTCCCGCTCCAGTCGCGGGGCCGAGGTCCAACCCAATACTAGAGTTGATATTTCCCTGACTCAGGGAAAGCGTCGCCAGCAGGTCCTCGGGGCTGAAGCCCATCGACATCGAAAACTGAGGCTTCCCTCCAACACTCAGATTCGCTCTGCAGAATACCCAGCTGGCTTGCGTGTTCGCACCGCGACTGGGTACTTCGACATTGGACGCGGAGAGTGAAAGACTGAACGTCGTTCCGTCCTTTGCCGTTCCGGAGAGCCCGCAGGGCGGCCCTAAGCCCTTTTCCTTCTCGACTGTCATCAACGTGCCGTCATAGAGCTCCAAACCGGTGGGAGTCACTTGTGACTGATTGAGAAGGACAGGCCCTTTTGCAAATCCACCCGCCAGATTCAAAGGGCCCGCCGGGCTGGGGTCGGATAGTCGCTGAAATACAGCGGTGTATTGATCGATACATAGAGACTATTGAGGTTGGGCGGTAGCGGCGGAGTCGGCGTCTTGATAGACGCGGTCAGAAACTCGACATACCGTGCCGGTAAGCTCGTAGGAGCGGTCATCCGCGTATATACCGGGTAGCTGGCTGTAGGCGCCAGATTGCCGAGAATCTCTAGATCGTCACTCGCGAAACTCATCATCCACCTCTTCGAAGAGTATTTTGCCGTACTTCTATTCTGGAGACATCCTGCACAGCCCTCTGCAAAACGCTAAGGCAATTTCCGGACAGTATAATCGCGCACAGTCTTTGCAGCAGGCCTCGGGGGTTCCTTCTCAAAGTTCCTTGCAAAAATAAGAACCATCCATTCACCACACTTCCACCACCAATTCACCACGTTTTTACCAGCAGATTCCCACCACAATATGCTCTCTGGAACCCAACAAAACCACCCTGACTCCGAAAGAAAAACCCACAAAACCCAAAGCTCCACCACAACTCACCACAAACCCCGAAGACTGCTTTTTCCCACAGTCAATTGGCCGAACCACCGCTATTGACTTTCCTCTCCTCAACAAATACCCCGAAAAAAAATCCGCCCTGATCCGTCTTTATCCTTTTATCCGCGTTACGCCTTCCCCCTGAGCCGCCACAAATCCGCCAGCCCAACCGCCATACGCTAAAGTAAGCACAATGCAGAAACTAGGCCTGATCGCCGGCAACGGCCGCTTTCCCTTCCTCCTGCTCGACGCCGCACGCGCCCACGGCCTCCAGGTCGTCGTAGCCGCCATCAAGGAAGAGACCGACCCCGACATCGACACCCGCGCCGCCGCTGATCCCGGCATCCACGTCCACTGGCTCTCGCTCGGCGAGCTCTCCCGCCTCATCGAAATCTTCCACCGCGAAGGCGTCACCCGCGCCGTCATGGCCGGCCAGGTCAAGCACAGGCAGATCTTCTCCAGCATCCGCCCCGACTGGCGCCT
>DATAVY010000077.1:0-14409 GCA_036267495.1 Edaphobacter sp. | reverse complement strand
CGCAATTTTTCTGGCACGGGTGAAGAGCGCGGGTTTGGTTATAAGTTTTGGGGTGGGGTTTCGGGCAGGATGACGACGGGGCCGTTGGCGGTCTCGTGTTTGACGGCCTGGAGGGCGGCGTTGGCTTGATCGAGGGGAAAGACCAGGACCTGGGGCTGGATCCCGATCTCGGCGGCGAGGCTGAGGAAGTCGCGGGCGTCCTGTCGGGTCATGTTGGCGACGCTGCGGATCTGGCGCTCGCCCCAGAGGAGCTTGTCGTAGTCGAAGGCGGGCATCTGGTCGAGGTGGATGGCGTTGATGGCGACGATGCCGCCTTTGCGCAGGCTGGCGAGGGCGCTGAGGACGACGGCTCCGCTGGGAGCGAAAGTGACAGCGCGGTCGAGCTGGACGGGAGGCTTGTCGTTTTCTGCGCCGACCCAGAATGCGCCGAGGGACTCGGCTTGCTTGCGGTGGTTTTCGCCGCGGGTGGAGACGTAGACGTCGCAGTTCCAGTGGCGGAGGACTTCGATGGCTTGCGAGGCGGAGGCTCCGAAGCCGAAGAGGCCGACGCGTTCTCCGGGTTGGGTGCCGGCTACGCGGAGGCTACGGAAGCCGATGATGCCGGCGCAGAGGAGAGGGGCGACGTGAGTGTTGTCGAGTTCGGCGGGGAGGGGGTAGGTGAAGTCGGAGCGGACGAGAGCGTATTCGGCGTAGCCTCCGTTGACGGAGTACCCGGTGAAGGTGGGGTTGTCGCAGAGATTTTCTTCGTTGCGGAGACAGAACGGGCAGGCGCCATCGGTACCGCCGATCCAGGAGACCCCAACGCGTGTGCCTGCGGCGCCGCCTTCGATGATCTCGCCTACGATTTGGTGGCCGAGAATGAGCGGCGAGTGGATGAGTGGGATGTCGCCTTCGTAGATGTGGAGGTCGGTGCGGCAGACTCCGCAGGCGAGGACGCGGAGGAGGATGTGGCCGGGAGTTGCGGCGGGGATGGGGACATCTTCGATTTGAAGCGGGAGATTGGCGGCGTGAAGGACGGCGGCTTTCATCGATAGTTCCTCGCGACGATGAGGTTCCCACGATTATCGCGGGCTGCGTGATGGTTGGATGAGATTGCCGGGCGGCTAAAGCAAAATAAATACTGTAACGAGCTTAATTGCCCTAGAATGCTGAGGTTCACCAAACAGGAGAGATCAATGTCCTCAGCAGGCACACCGTCTTCAGCAGGCGCACCGCAACAACCTACGCCGGAGAGTTTTTTCGGCGCGATCAATGCTTACCAACAGACTGAGGCGATGAAGGCTGCCGTTGAGCTGGAGATATTTACCGCGATCGGCGAAGGCAACACTACGGTTGCGACGATTGCGAAATATTGCAAAGCCTCCGAACGCGGCGTGCGTACGCTGTGCGATTTTTTGACCATCCATGGATTTCTGACGAAGGAGGGAGGGCAGTACGGGCTGACACAGGATTCTGCTGTTTTTCTGAATAAAACTTCGCCGGCTTATCTGGGGAGCACGATTGAGTTTCTGCTGACTCCACGAGTGCGCGAGGCCCATGCACGACTGACGGATGCGGTGCGCAAGGGTGGATCGGCGCTGGGTGAAGGAAATATGCTGCCGGACAATCCGGACTGGGTGAAGTTTGCCGAAGCGATGATGCCGATGATGATGATGCCGGCGCAGATCATGGCGGGCGAGCTTCGCAAAGGAGGCGAGGCGAAGAAGGTTCTGGATATTGCGGCAGGACATGGCGTTTACGGAATTGTTGTAGCGCAACAGAATCCAACTGCGCAGATCTATGCGTGCGACTGGAAGAATGTGCTGGCGGTGGCCGAGAAAAATGCAAAGAAGATGGGGGTTGCCGATCGTCACCATCTGATCCCGGGATCTGCGTTCGATGTGGATTTTGGCAATGGCTACGATCTTGCGCTGATCACGAACTTTCTGCATCACTTCAATCCTGCGGTGTGCACGACCTTTATGAAGAAGGTGCATGCTGCGCTGGCTCCGGGAGGACGGGTGGCGATTGCCGAGTTTGTGCCGAATCCCGACCGGGTTTCTCCGCCGATGCCTGCGGCTTTCAGCATGATGATGCTGACGACGACTCCTGAGGGGGATGCCTATACGTTTGCCGAGATCGAAAAGATGGCGAAGGATGCGGGTTTCTCGCGCGTGGAGATGCCGGAGGCGGCGCTCGGTATGGATCGATTGATTGTGGCTTACAAGTAAGATTTGAATTCGTGGAGGCCGTGGATTACGACGATTGGCCCTGATCGGATGAGAAGGGCTAGAATTTCTGCGGAGTCGAGGAGGGTTGAGATGCTGAAGTGTCTTTCCGTGTTAGTTGCGGTGAGTCTGTTGGCTGCGGGTTCTGCGCTGGGGAAGGGTAAGGACAAGAGTCTTCCTCCGTATATTCTGCAGGCGCGAACCGTGGCGGTCATCGTGGCGCCAGGTACGGACACAGATCCAGACGACCCGCAGGCTGATCAGATAGCGCAAAGGGACGTTGAGGCGGCGTTGCTGAAGTGGGGAAGGTTTCAGCCAGTGGACAGCACGCTGGGAGCGGACCTGATCATTGTGATTCACAAGGGGCGCGCGAAGCAGGTCGATGCAATGATGAGTGACCCCAGCCAAAATGGATCCGGTGGGATGAACCCAGCGAACAATCGGAGCGGGATGGGAGCGCCGCCTGCGGGATCGCCTAGGGGATATCCCAACACGAACGGCCAGCCGGCTGGAGGACAACCATATCCGCAGGGCGGGGGGCAACAACCTTCGACTTCGCAAGTTCCGACCCAGATTACGGAGCCTGGCGGTATGGATGATTCGTTCACGGTTTTCGATGGCCGCGCAGAGCGCCGAATGGAAGGTAATCCAGGGTGGAGGTCTACGGGGCAGGATGGTCTTCATTCCCATAATGTTCCGGTGGTGGAGAGTTTCAAGAAGGCAGTGATCGCGGCAGACAAGGTGGCGGCTGCGGCTAAGACGCCTTAGGTGTTGGCTGGAGCCTTGGGTCTCCTGGAAGCAAAGGCAGAGGCAGGCAAGAGCAAAAAGCAAAAGCGACAGCAAGAGCAGATCCTCCGCCTGCGGCGAAGGATGACAACTAAAAAGCAAAGGCAAAAGCGAAATGCGGGGGTTCTTCCCCTTCGACTGCGCTCAGGGTCAGAATGACAAAGTTTTTTTAACTGAACCTAGCCTAGTATTGACCGTAGCGGCCTTTGATGGAGTCGAAGAGTTTGGCGGAGTCGTAGCCTATGCCGTCCTTGAAGACGATCTCTACTTTTTCTATGTCGTTGATGTTGGCGGCGGGGTTGCCGTTGATAACGACCAGGTCGGCGTTTTTGCCCGGGGCGATGGAACCGATGGTGGATTGTCTGCCCATGTAAGTTGCGCCGTTGAGGGTGCAGATCCTGATGGCTTCGACGGGAGTGAAGCCGTCGGAGTCGACGAGGAGCTCGACTTCGCGCTGGTCGCCGAAGCCGGGGAGGACGCCGCCGTCGCCGGTGGGGTCAGGGCCGCCCATGAGGAGACCGCCGGCGGCTACGAATTTGTGCTCGAGGGCCGCTCCGTTGTGATACGCCTTCTCGCGGGTGGCGTTTTGCGGACGGCTGAGTTCGAGGTTGCGGGTGTAGAGATAGGCCTCGCGGGTGGGCGGGGACATGGCTTCGAGTACGCGGTTCTGCAGGTGGAGATGCATGGGGATCGAACTCTCGAAGACGGGCAGGGTGCTGGTGATGGCGACGTGATGGTCGATGAGAAGTTTGATGAGGGCGGCAGCGTCGGGGCCGTCGGGATCCATTGCGGCGAGGGTGGGGTTGCCGGAGGAGCGGGGGCAGAGGTCGGGCTGTTTGCCGGGATCGTTCTGGGTGTTGACGAAGAAGCCGTGTTCAAGATTGTCGATGCCGATCTCGGCGGCTTCGGGGTAGGTGACGGCGCAGAGATGGCCGGTAACTTTGAGGTGGTGCGCGTGCGCGGCGTCTACGGCGGCTTTGAGCTCGGCGCGGGTGATGTTCATGTAGGCCTTATAACTGGTGACTCCCTGAGCGGCCCAGTAGTCGACGAAGTTGCGGGCGTCGTCGGGACCGGTGAGGTTGTGCATCTGGATGAAGGGGCTGTTGGGGCCTTCGAGATAGGGCGCGGTGATGTCCATGTGCGGGCCGGGGAGCTGGCCGGTGTCGATGGCGCGGCGCATGTTGAGGTCGAGATAGGGCTCGACTGAGCCGGTGGTGCGCATGGTGGTGACGCCGGCGGCGAGGTACATGCGCGGGGCGGTGAAGGTCATCTGGGGAACGATGAGGGGCGGCTCGGAGGAGCCGTCGGCGGCCTCGTCGGCGCGGGCGATGTAGTAGAGGTGGTCGTGCATACCGACGAGGCCGGGGATGACAGTGTGGCCGTGGAGGTCGATGACGGCGACGTTGGCTGCGGCGGGTGTGTCTTTGGATTGGGAGATGCTGGCGATCTTGCCGTTTTCGATGAGGATGGACTGGTCTTCGAGCGGGGCGGCTCCGGTGCCGTCGATGATGCGGACATGGGTGAGGAGGATTTGCGGAGCGTTGACTTTGACGTATCTGGCTACAGCGGGGGAGAGAGCAGGGGTTTGTGCTTGGAGGGTAGTGAAGGCGAAAGCCAACGAGAGCGCCAAAGCGGCGGAGCGGTGAGGATGCATGCGTAATCTCCAGTGGAGTGAGTTTACTTCACTGGAGATGGAGTTGTGTGGGAGTGGAAGAATTCGCCGGATGAGAGATTCATGCGACGAGCGAAGCAGAACCGGGAGCCTGGTAGACGCCCGATTCTGCGGAGTGCGTGAGATTACCTGGCCGTGACGTAACGGCGAGAGAGACCGACAAGGCCGAGTATACCGGTGCCGAAGAGGACCAGCGAGAAGGGCTCTGGAACGTTGGCGGAGACAGGATCGATGGAGCCGGAGAAGTCGAGACCCTCGCTCATTCCATTGACCTGCTTGACGTCGAAGGTTAGCTCGTTCAGTCCTTCGTTGAGGCCGGTAAAGGTGAAGGTAAACGGAGTGAGGCAGTTCGGTCCGATGTCAGAACATTTGGCGTAGCTGTTGTTGGGGCCCATGGGGCCGGCGGACTGGAGGATGAGGGAGTTATTGAGAAAGACGGAGACCGTGTCGTCGGCAAGCACCGTCAGAGTTCCGAGGTCCGCGACATCGGATGGGGAGATGTTGAAGGTTGTGGTGTAGTTGTAGTCGCCGTTGGGGGCGACCAGGCTGGAAGTAGGACCGGTCATCGAGCTGAAAGAAACATAGCTCGAGTTGGCAATCGGCGCATGCCAGGTGGAGCCGGCGCTGATGTCGAAGGTTGCATTGGAGCCGGTGTCGACTGTGGAACTGAGCGGATCGTAGATGGTGGCGCTGTTGGCGAAACCGGGGTTGGTGATTGAGGAGCCGTAACTGCCTAAAAGAATTGGGGAGGCGTGAGCGGAAACTATCCCCCCAAAGACAAGAGCGGAGACGGTAAAAAGATGACTGTATTTTTTCAAGGAACGCTCCAGGTACAGAGTCTGCGTGCGGTCGTGCAGCTCTCTATAAGGCACGTTGCTTACCAGTTAGCTGTGGATATTCGCAGGGACTTAGTCGTTTGAAAGGCGCAGGTTAGATTTCCAGGTGGCTGGGTTGCATGGAGGCTCGGGTAAATAATTACCGGATTGAGGGAAATATGTTCCGATGCCGAATGGTTGCTGGTGGTCTAAATGGATGTATATCAATAGTTAAGATGTATCCAGATTGCAAATAGTCTGTAAATAATTTGCGCTTCGATGCAACCAGATTTATGAGATTCAAGCCTCTCCGGGAGAGGGCCGCTGTGGGTCGACGAGCTCGTTAGGATGGTTCTTGGTTGAAGGAATCGGGTGAGGAGTTTTGTCAGCGCAGTGAAGATCGCAGCGTAGGAAAGAGCTTCGGATCTTGAGCTGCCTGACATCGAAGTCACGCGTGTTTTGTCCGGCAACCAAGCGGGAGAAGGAGAACATGCTTCCGCACCTCATCGCGCGCGCAGGCCGTAAAATAGAAGTTACAAATAAAAACAAGGATGATGAAGCAGATGGGCATGGGAACGCAAGCGGTGTTGGCAGGGCAGGTGGATGCAGCGGCGAAGGTGGCTGGGCTGACGGTGATTTCGAGTGAGGTGGGACAGGATTTTTCCGGGAATCCGACTACGCGGTTTAAACTCGCGCTGATCGCCGACCATGCCAAGACTCAGGTACTGGAGCTGAGCGACAAGTTTGATTTCAGCCGGGCGGACCTGCTGGCCGAGGTGGGGACGTATCTTGGGGCAGCGGCGAAGCGGTTGAAGAACCCGCGGCCGGATTGCTATCTCACGCTGCACGGGCTGCCGCTGAGTTTTGAAAAATTTACCTGGCCGTTCCATGCTTCGAGCTCGGGAGCGGATACGTTCCTGGTGCATGGCGAGGTTCGTCTGGAGAATGGCGAAGTGAGTCCGCTGCATGCGAAGGTGGCGGCGTCGATGACGGTGACGTTCGCGGAGATTGTGAAGGCTCCGGAGCAGCCGTTTGCCGAAGAATTTATTTATAACGCGGTGCGGAAGACGATGGATCAGGGACAACTGGAGCTGGTGAAGAGCGGAAATCGGCAGCCGGTTCCGGTGACGACGCGGTTCTACAGCCCTTGGAAGAAGCGGTTCAGCTTCAACGACACGACGGAGACGCAGCGGCAGGAGTATCTGGCGGCGAAGGTGTTCTGGCTATCGGGGGTACTGGGCGGAGGACAGCCGGTATGGGTGCTCGATCCGACGGATGCGCAGTATCTGAATACGACGGTGGAGGAGTTGCGGAAGAATGCGACCGCACTGGCGGGTGAAGGCGTGGTGCGGCTCGCGGCAGATACGGACTATGCTTCTCCGACCGAGGTGCTGATGGGGCATCGCGCAAAGTATGTGGCTGAGGTGGCGGCGGCGCTTGAATTTATCAAGCCGACGTTCAATGAAGACATGCGGGGCGGACATACGAATATGTAGGGTAGTGGGCTGCGAACAGTCGAGTAAAGAAATGGGTTCTTCTACTTTGCGGCGCACGATCGCGCGATGTTCCGGTCGCAGAACCACTCCATTTGTGCAGGAGAACCGCTGACTGCGGTTATGGTGTGGATTGGGCGCTGATCGCGGATGAGACGACTGCGGCTCCGCAGCGAGGGCAGAAGGTTGCGGTTGGGTCAAGAGGCGTGCCGCATGCGTTGCAGCGCGCGGCGATGGGTGCAGTCCAGGTGCGAGAATCCGGAACTGGAGCAACTGCGATTGCAGGGGCGCCGAGGATCTGGCTGGAGATGTAGTACGCCTGGTTGGCGTTGTACTGGCGGACGCGGCCGGGCATGAAGAAACACTCGATGAAGCCGAGGATGGCGGGAATGCCGGTCCAGAAAAAGATCAGATAGAGGACACCGAGGCCATCGCGGCGGAGATAGAAGTGGTGGACGCCGAAGGAGCCGAGGAAGAGAGCGAAGAGGACGCCGACAACTTCGTCCTTGTGGGCGCGTTCATATTCGGCGTAAAACCAGCCGCGCTGCTGTTCGGTCATGCTGGCGGTGTAGATGGGGTCGATGGGATACATGGTGTCGGTCCTCTAGAGTAGATATACGATGAGCGACGGCTTGGAGTTCCCTGTGGCGCGGACGGATTGTTCTGCAACTCTCTGGTTCTGCTGGCGTCTGCAGGGAGAAGCATATCTCAATTGTGTCAACGCTTTCTCGCTGCATGACAGGCGAAAGTTGGAGGCAAAGGCAAGCCCGCAGCGTTGTTTCAGCGGCGGTTCATGCCGAGGAGGCTGAGGAAGAAGCTGCCAAAGATGGCTTCGACGCCGAGCATGAAACAGGTTGCCGAGGGAAGAGTGAGACGGAGCATGCGTTGCGGCGAGAGGTCGCCGAAGCCGGTGCCGTGCCAGATGTGGATTGCATAGGCGAGGATGAGGAGGCCGATCAGCAGAAGAGTGAAGCCGAAGAGGAGGCCGGTTTCCAGGTTGATGTAGTTGAAGATTCGTTCGAACTTTGGATTGGGTGGGAGGAAGCCTTCCTGGGTTCCGAAGACGCGTGCGCTTACGGCGAAGACGGTGATATGCGCTCCGATGAGGACAAGGCCGAGCGAGTAGGTGAGGGTGTCGACGTCGAAGGTCCAGCGGCCAAGGGTTTGAGGACCGGGCAGAAGCCAGAGCGACAGAAGAACGCCTGCGAAAAACGTGAGGATGCCGGGATAGTAGAAGAGCCAGCGAGGGCTGAAGAGAAGAAGGAAGCGGAGGTGGCGCCAGCCGTCGCGCCAGGTGCGCAGATGCGGCGGCCGGCTGCGACCATCGGGGGAGAGAGTGGCGGGGACTTCGGCGATGCGGAGATTCGCGAGGGAGGATTTGACGACCATCTCGCTGGCGAACTCCATGCCAGTGGTGCGGAGGTTGAGGCCGAGGATGGCGTCGCGGCGCATGGCGCGGATGCCGCAGTGGAAGTCGCGGACGGGTATGCCGAAGAAGAGGCGGCCAACGAAACTGAGGACGGGGTTGCCGAGATATCTGTGCAGCGGGGGCATGGCTCCGGGTTTAATTTCGCCGCTGAAGCGATTGCCCATGACGAGATCGTTGTCGGCTTCGAGTTTGGCGAGGAAACGGGGGAGCTGGCCGAAGTCGTAGCTGGCGTCGGCGTCGGCCATGAGGATGTATTTGCCGCGTGCGGCTTCGATGCCCGCCATGAGGGCGGCTCCGTAGCCGCGGACGGGGACCGGGAGGACGCGTGCGCCTTCGTCGGTGGCGATTTTCTGGGAGCCATCGGTGCTTCCGTTATCGGCGACGAGGACTTCCCCGGCGATGTTGTTGTCATGAAGAGCGGCGACGGCCTGGTGAACGCAGAAGGCGAGTGTCTCTGCTTCATTGAGGCAGGGCATAAGAATAGTGACCGACAGCTCGCTCATTGTCTGCATGCTACCAAAGTGATTGCGCGCTTCGCGCAGGAGACTTGCTATGGATGGGTGTTCGCGGAGGGCGGTGCGGTTTCGGCGGGAAGGTTGAGTGGGAGGATGTAGAACGGGGTGGCGTCTAGTTCGCGCCAGCCGGCGGTGATTGGATTGGAGCTGTTCATCAGGCCGGGATCGAAATAGCCGATGAGAACTTTGGCTCCCTGGCGCCGAAGGATGTCATAGGCCTGGTTGCGATTGGGCATGGAGATGAAGTAGGGGTTGAGCGGGCGGTTGGGCTCGTAGATTTCGGTGAGGATGCGAACGCCGGCGAGGCGAGCCCAGTAGATATCGTAGAGACAGGCGCGGGTGCCGATGCAGGCGACGGTATCGCCGGGTCCGACGCCGAGATCGTTGAGGGAATGGGCGGCCTGAAAGATATCGCGGTCGTACCATCCTGTCGGGTAATGGATGAAGACGAGGTCGCGGCGCAATTGGCCTACGATGCGGGCGGATTCTCCGACTGCCAGGAGGGCGAGGAGGACAACTGCGGCGGAGGCGGCTGTGCGAGCGACGGAGTTATGGGTTGGGCTGATTTCCTGGGATGGATTTTCCCGTGATGGGGAGATGCGGGCAGCGGCGAAAACAGGGAGCAGAACCAGAAAAAACGAGGCGGTGAGATAGCGGTCTTCGACATTGACCAGGCTGTAGATACAAAGTGTGGCGATACCGAGGAGAAAGGGCGCGAGCCAGAAGGCATTGGAGGAGAGCCCGAATCCTGAGCGAAGACGTGCTCCGAGGAGGAGGAGAAGGATGAGGAGCGCCCAGGCCTCAGGGTGGTTGCAGATGTAGCGAAGGATGCGCACGATACATTGACCGATGACGACGATCTGGAGATGCGGGTTCATGTGGGGCTTGATGCGCTCGTTGAAGAACGAGGTGTCGAACCAGTCGGGGTAGGTGCCGTAAGGAAACTGTTTGTAGCTGAAGATGGGCGGGTCTTTGAGGAGCTGCTTTTCAGGGTGCTGGAGATGGACCTCGGCGCTGCCGAACAGTGAGGTCTCGTCCTGCTGGAGGTGCATCTTCTCGGTGCCGGAGACGAACCAGACGTAGTTGAGGTTGCCGGAGTCGCCGAAGTCGAAACGGCCTTTTTGTCTGGAGAGAGCGGCGATGTAAGGGCCGGCGACGATGGAGAAGCAGACAAGAACGAGGAGGCCGGCGGATACGATGCGGGCTGGCGCGTGCTTCTGCCAGAAGAAGCGGAAGGCCATGAGCGCGACGATGCAGAGGAAGGTGAAGAGGAAGGCGAAGGATTTGGTGAGGTAGGCGAGGCCGAGGGCGATGCCCATGAGTGCCGCGTAGCGGAGATGTGCGGTGGCGAGATGGCGAAGCAGAGCGGCGAGGGCGAGGAGAAGAAATGCAAGAAGGAGCGCGTCGGGGCGCACCTTGCCCAGGCTGAGTTCGCGCTGGCTGGCGATGACGAGGATGGCGATGCCGAGATAGCGGAGGGTGTAACGGTCAAGGAGGAACGGCAGGCGGCCGGCTGTTGCGGCGGCTGCTTCACGGAGTTCGCGAAGATCGAAGAGGGCGTCGGTGAAGGCAACGACGGCGAGCATCTCGAGAAGGAAGATGCCGAAGTTGATCATGTAATAGGCGTGCAGCTCGGTGTATCGGGTGGGGTGAAAGATTTTCTGGCCGAGGGCGAGGAGGGCCGGGTAGAGAGGATTCCAGTAGCCATTGATGACGCCGTGCCAATTGTGGGCGCGGAGGAGATCGGCGATGTCCATGTAGGCTACTGCGTCGCCGTCGATCTGGTAGGAATCGTAGAAAGCGTAGCCGAAGGTGGCGAGGATAGTGAGGAAGCAATAGAGTGGCCAGAGACGACGCAGCCAGTAGGAGAGGCGGGTGGGTTCCGGCGAGTTGACGGTCATGCGGGTGAGGTTCTCCTGCGATGGTGTTTTTATCATCATCGCAGATGGCTTATAAGGACACCGTTCGCAAGGACTTCGAATCGCGCCATATCGAGAAGCCTTAAATGATTTTGTGGGTGGGTTGAGGGAATAACAGCAGATCGCCTTCGGCGATGACGGCCAGAAAGGCAAAAGGTGAGACGACACAACAGCAAAGGCGAATGCGGGGTTCTTCGTTGCGCTCAGAATGACAAGAGTTGGAGGTGGTATCAAGAGTGCGATAAGACCTAGCATTGAAACGGGCGGCAGTTTGTGCTGTCGCCCGTTGTGATGATGCCCTTATGGCTGATGGTGCGTGTTACATGTCTTTGACGCCGTCGACGAAGGCCTTGAGCTTGCGGCTGCGGCTGGGGTGACGGAGCTTGCGGAGGGCTTTGGCTTCTATCTGGCGGATGCGCTCGCGAGTGACCTGGAAGGACTGGCCTACCTCTTCGAGGGTGTGTTCGCTGCCATCTTCGAGGCCAAACCGCATCTTGATCACTCGCTCTTCGCGCGGTGTCAGGGTGCGGAGAACCTGCGAGGTGTACTCCTTGAGATTGACGCTGATGACGGCGTCAGCCGGGGAGACGGCCATGCGGTCTTCGATGAAGTCGCCGAGGTGCGAATCTTCCTCTTCTCCGATGGGAGTTTCGAGGGAGATAGGTTCCTGGGCGATCTTGAGGACCTTGCGGACTTTGGCGACCGGAATGTCCATGCGCTTGGCGATCTCTTCGGATGAGGCTTCGCGGCCAAGCTCCTGCACGAGCTGGCGGCTGGTGCGGATGAGCTTGTTGATGGTCTCGATCATGTGGACCGGGATGCGGATGGTGCGGGCCTGGTCCGCGATGGCTCGGGTGATGGCCTGACGGATCCACCAGGTGGCGTAGGTCGAGAATTTGTAACCGCGGCGGTATTCGAACTTGTCGACGGCTTTCATGAGGCCTATGTTGCCCTCCTGAATAAGGTCGAGGAACTGGAGACCGCGGTTGGTGTATTTTTTCGCAATTGAGACGACGAGACGAAGGTTGGCCTCGATGAGCTCGCGCTTGGCGCGCTCGGCGTCCATGTCGCCCTGGATCATCTCGCGCTGGGTACGCTTTAGGTCGGCGATGGAGATGCCGGCGTCGGCTTCGACGCGCTCGAGATCGGTGCGGCAGTTCTTCTGCTGACGCTTGTACTCCTTGCGGAGCTCTTCGGACTTCGAATTGTCGTATTTGGCGTCCAGGGTCTTGATCTGACGCTCGAGGGTACGCATGGCATCGACGGTCTTGTTGACCTTGTCGAGGAGGCGCTTCTTCTCGCTGTTGGTGTATTTCAACTCGCGGACGATGCGATTGATGTAGACGTGCTCGCGGCCGATGAGCCAGCGGGTCTTGCGGGTGTCGCGCGCTTTGGCCTTAGCGTCCTTGCCGTTGGGCGCGGCGAGCTTTTCTTCGAGCGTGTGGATTTTCTTCTGGTGTTTGAGGATGACGTCGATACGGCCGGCGGTGGCGCGGACGCGGGCCTGGAGGATCTCTTCAGTGAGCTCTTCTTCGTCGAAGGTGACGACTTCCTTGATGTTGCGGACGCCACGGCGCAGATCTTCGCCGAGACCGACGATCTCGCGAATCACGATGGGCGAGCGTGAGATAGCCTTCATGACGCGCATCTGACCACGCTCGATGCGCTTGGCGATTTCGACTTCGCCCTCGCGTGTGAGCAGAGGGACAGTGCCCATCTCGCGGAGGTACATGCGGACGGGGTCGTTGGTTTTTTCCAGGGTTCCGGGCGAGAGGTCGAGTTCTACGTCGTCGGATTCTTCGCCGGCCTCGGGCTCGTATTTTTCGCGCTCTCCGGCGAACTTGTCACCGGAGAGCACATCGATACCCTGGGTGTTGATGGTGGTGAGAAGATCATCGAGGTCGTCGGGAGTGGTGATGTCACCCGGGAGGAGGTCGTTGACCTCGCCGAAGGTGAGGTATCCCTTTTCTTTCCCTGTGTCGATGAGCTTGTCAATGTCTTCTTCGTACTTGTCGTTTTCGTCAGCCACGGCTGTGCGCACTCCTGCAAAAGATTCAGATGATTGGGATTCCGCCGGTCACACAAAGGTAAGTCCAGGCGGAAAAATCCCGGGGTTGTCACGTAATGGGCAGGGAGCAGATTGCGGTTTAGACCGCGTTGGCAAGCCCGGCGACCCTAAGGTCTGGGCATTCGAAGGCACACGTCCCCAGCGAATCACAGAATACCACAATAGTTAGACGTTTTTAGGGCGAAAAAGATTCCGCTTCGGGCATTTACACGCGAACGGCATGCTTGGTGAACCAGGCAGCGAGTTCTTCTTCGTTGAGGGAGCCGTCGGCTAGGTGGAGGAAGGTGAAATAAAGGTCCTCTTTTGCGGCTGGGATATCCCAGCCATTTCTATCGAGAAAGGTTAGAGAGACGACCAGGGCGGTGCGCTTATTTCCGTCAACAAAGGCATGATTGCGAGCAATTTCAAAGGCATAAGAGGCCGCCAGCCGGAAGATGTCGGGCTGGTCTGCGTAGGCGAAGACGTTGAGCGGTTTGGCGAGGGCGGAATCGAGAAGGGTTTCATCGCGGATGCCGTCGGAGCCGCCGTGTTCCGCCAATTGGGCGCTATGCATGGCTAAAACGGCCTTTTTTGATATCCAGAGCGGCTCGTCCACTACTCGGCCAGTTTCCGCAGCACATCGCGATGTTTCTTCATGACGCGCTTTGCTGCTTCCATCTCTCCGGCAAAGTCCTGGTCATATGGCGTGAGGGTAATTCCGGCAGGAGTCTCCAGAACATACAGGCTGTCGCCCTTTTCGACCTGGAGGCGGTTGAGTACTTCTTTGGGAAGGACGATGCCGACTGAGTTGCCAATGGTAGTGATTTTGACGGCGGTGGCCATGGGTACTCCTTAGAGGTAATTATAACATTCGTTATAACCAAAACTGAAGGGAGATTTGAAGCGACACCTAAGGAGAATCAAGGGAGAGGTCAACTTTCGAGAGTGGGCCTGGAGCGGCGGATGCGCGCGAGCAGGACACCGGGGCGCAGGGAGGGGGGGTAGTTGAGAAGGCTGGAGAGGAAGGCCGGCAGGGTGTCGCGTGCGATGCGGAGAGAGGCGGGAAGGACGTAGAGGTTCATGACGATTTCTGAGAGGAACAGGGAGGCTGCCGCGCCATAGAGGCCGAAGGCGCGTGCGAGGAAATAGCAGGCGATGCAGGTGAGGCTGGTGCCGAAGACGTAATAGGAAGCGAGTCTCTGGTGCTGGTTGGTGGAGAGCATAAGGGTGGAGCTGGTGGACCATAGCGCGTAGAAGATGACGACCAGGAGAAGAATGCTGAGAAGCGTATGGCTGGGTGGAACGTGGCCCCCGGTCCAATGGGTGAGGAACCATGGACCGAACGTCATCATGATGAGGACGACGACGATGGCGACGAAGAGAGCGAGCTGGCAGGCGCGGCGAAGCAGAGTTCGGATCAGATCGTAGTTCCCTGCCCCGTACGCGATGGACATCTCGGGTTCGAAGGTGGTGTTGATCATCTGAACCATCTGCAGCGCGACGCGGGAGACGGTGCGGGCAGTTCC
>DATAVY010000076.1:0-6190 GCA_036267495.1 Edaphobacter sp. | reverse complement strand
CGTGCAACTGGTTCGCCGGGCCGCTCTGCTGCACGATATCGGAAAACTCAGCGTCTCCAATGCCATCCTCGATAAGAAAGCAGTGCTAAGCGCCGCGGAGTGGGAGACCGTCCGTCAACACCCCCGGATTACGCGCCTGATCCTGGAGCGTGTCCGTTCCTTTCGAGAGATGGCAGTCATCGCAGGCGAGCACCATGAAAAACTGGATGGTTCGGGCTATCCTGGTAAACTCACGGCGCGCGATCTCTCGATTGAATCGCGCATTATCGCCGTCGCCGACGTCTTTGGAGCGCTATCTGAAGATCGGCCCTATCGAGCCAGCATCAGTCTCAAAGACACCTTCTCGATCATGAAAGAGTTTGCTCCTCATCAACTCGACGGAGACTGCCTGGATGCGCTGGTCGCCCGGGTTTCCAGTGGAGTCGATGCGAAATTTTCCCCGGCGCTTCGCAGCCCGGCGTCAGCGCTTGGCTATGCTTTGAAGCCTGCAATCTGATTTCCAAGCGGAAAATTTGAAAAAGGCGGCCGATTTTCTTGGCCGCTTTTCTTTTTTGAAGCGATTACTTGCCGGTGTAGATGACGTGCCAGACTGTCCTGGTTCCGTCGTCCGTGACAAACAAAGATCCGTCTTTTCCGAGAGTGACACCGACAGGCCGTCCCCAGACCTTGCCATCCGGCGTAACAAAGCCGGTGAGAAAATCTTCGTATTCCCCGGTGGCGTGGCCATCATGCATGGGGATGCGTATGACCTCATAGCCGGAGCGATGGGCGCGGTTCCATGAGCCGTGCTCGGCGGCAAAGGCGTCGCCCCCATAGCTGGAGGGAAACTGCTTGCCCGAATAAAAAACCATCTCAAGCGAAGCAAAGTGCGGCTGCAGGATGACGTCTGGCGTGATGACCTTATCTTTCAACTCAGGGTGCGTGCCCATCAGACGCGGATCCTGATGCCCGCCCATGTAGTACCACGGCCAGCCGTAGAAGCCACCCTCCTTCACGCTGGTGATGTAGTCGGGAACCAGGTTGTCGCCCAGCCGGTCGCGCTCGTTGGTGGAGCACCAGAGCTGGCCTGTCGTCGGATTGATGGCCTCGCCGACACAGTTGCGAATGCCATAGGCGTAAACCTTGACGAACTTGCCCTCGGGGGTAAACTCCAGAACGTCGGCGCGGTGAAACTCGTTCGGATGCGTGTCGGGATCGTCCGCGTTAGACGCAGAACCGACGGAGACGAGCATATTCCTGCCGTCAGGAGTAAAGACAATATCGCGAGTCCAATGCCCGCCGCCGCGAAGCTGCGCAAAGCCGGGAAGCTGGGGAACGATCTTCTCGGCTTTGCCGGTCGCAACGAGATCGCCCGACTTGTAGGGAAAGCGGACGACCGAGTCGGTGTTTCCGACGTAGACCCACTTCGGGTCTGCGCTGGGATAAAAGGCAATGCCGAAGGGAAGGTTGAGGCCGTTGGCGAAGGTTGAGACCGTCTGTGCCTTGCCATCAGGACCGACGCCGCGCAGAACCCAGATCTTATCGCCATGGGAGTCGGCGAGGAAGATGTCGCCGTTGGGAGCGGTGCGCATCAGTCGCGGCTCGCGGAAACCTTGCGCGTACATCTCTACCTTGAAACCCTTGGGCGCGATCGGCCAGGCGCCCTCGGGCCGCGGAACCACGCTGGGGCCGTTGTCGACCGACTCGTCCGGCATCGGCTCAGGAAGATCGGCTAGCGTAATCTTGCGTCGAACGCCGGGGTGTTCCTGAGTGTAGTCGGTGAAGGCCGCTTTGCCGGTGATCGTGGCGCCGGATTGCGCGAAAAGCGAAAGAGGCAGAGCCGAAGCGGCAACTGTGAGCGCCAGAATCCAGTTAACGGAAGTGGTCGATCTACGCATGCGATGTCTCTCCTTAGAGTGTGAAGCCTGCCACCTGCGGCTGTCCGATGAGTTGAATTTTACCGTCCTGAATCGAAAATTCGAGCGTATCGGCGTTCCGAATGAAATTGGCGACATGAAAACGGCGAAAGCTTGCCATCAGCGCCGCATCGGTCGCATTGGGAAAGAGCAATACCAGCCGGAAGGCCTGCATGAAAAAACCATGACCGAAGATGACGACGCAGCCGCCTGGATTGGTCTTCATCAGACGGCGAATCGCTTCACGGGCGCGATCCAGAAATTGCTGAAATGACTCGGCGCCGAGCCCATCGGTAAAGGCAGGGTCCTGCCGCCGCCAGTAGTCCAGCACGTGCGGCTGACGGTCTTCTTCTGTGGAATCGTTGTGGAGCGTGGGATCAAGAAACGTGAACTCCTGGATGGGCCATTCCTCGACAGGAACATCGGGAAATCGCCGCAGCAGCGGTTGGGCTGTCTGCTGCGCACGCAGGAAGGGGGACACGATGAACAGCGTCGGCGTACAGTCAAGGTGCTCGGCGAAGTGCATCGCCTGCGTCTGCCCAAGTTCGGTCAGTGGATTGGTGTCGTGATTGGTGGTTCTGCCACCGGCATTGGCCACGCTCTGACCGTGACGGACCAAAAGGATTTTGGTGGTTGACTCCAGCGCGGGCTCGGTCACGGTTTCCCCATCGGCGACGGTGTCGCCAGCTTCTTGACCAGCTCGAGGGGAATATTTGCCGTGAGGATGGCGTGGTCCTTGTGTTGTTCGACCTTCGCCGAACCAATCAGCTCGCGCACTCCGGCGTCGGGAGGAGCGTTGGGATGCATCTGCGATTCGGTCTGTTCGATCGACTTGCCCAAGGTCAGTAAGCTCGACATGGTCGCCGTCGCCTGAGCCGCATCATTGTCGGTCGGGGCGATCTGCTCGATGCGCAGATGCAGCGTGCCAAGATAACGGATGCTCGCAATGAAGGTTGTGTCCTCCGGCATCGGCAGCTTCAGGCCGTAGATACTGATGTAGCCGCGATCGGAGAAGGGAAGCCCGATGTGGCCGATTGCCCATGCGCTCGAAAACGCCGGCACATCGCGATAGCGCGCCGACAACAGCGAAGAACCTGAAAAGGGCGATGCCGCGGCGCGGTGCCGGTCGAGGATGGAATGAATCTGCTCCGGTGTCGGCATGTTCGACGCGGCGATGGTATCGTAGCCGAGCTGCGCGATTCGCAACGGCCGCGCCTCCTTTCCTTCGCCGACCGCAACCGTGTAAATATCGTGGCCGGCGTAATTTTCCTTCGCCGTCGCGATCGTTGCAAGATAGTGCGCAAGCCTTTCGCCATCGAAGCGCCCCTCGAATACCTCGGAGTAACCGACAGGCCCGTTCGGTCCATTGCGATCATCCATTCGATGCAGCGCGAAGGCGACCGAATCGAGGTCGCGCTCGGGCACGATTCCCGTGGCATCGATAAAGTGCTGGTAGTCGGGGCTGCGGTTTACCGGCGTCCGATCGAAGTGGGTTACTGTCCGCAACGGCTTCAGGTTGGCGTAAATAATCGCGTCGGATTCCGGTAACAGCCGCGCCACTTCTGGCGGAGCGGCCTTCCGCAGGATCAGAACCACCACCAGCGCACCCATCAGCGCCAGCATCAGCAGTAGCGAATAGCGGGTGCGCTTACGCATCAGAGACATGACCGGTCACCCACAGATGTCAGCATAGTTGTTGCGAAGACGCGAGATGTCCGCGCCTTCGATGATTAAGCATAGACCATCTCCGAGCTTTCGCCCCCGGCAACGCTCTGCTCCGCAGCCCTATTCAATGATGGCGAAGGTGTAGATCTTCCCGCCGTTGGTAATGTTGCCGGTACCGGGTGGCAGAATGCCGTATTCGCCGCCTCCGGTCTGCTTGTCTACGGTGAACTGGTAAGTGTGGGGAGCCGTCTTCACCGGGTTGAACTTCACTTCATCGCGGTCGGCGCCGCCAGTGGAGTGGAAGACTCCGCCGGTAAGGACGCGGAACTCACGGTTGTCGGAGTTGAGGCGAAAACGAAGGAACTCGTACTCATTCGCCGATACGCCTTCAGGCACATAGATCAGAAGCTCGACCGGGCATTGCAGCGTGAGCTTCGACTCACGGCCATTGAGATGGCCGTTGTGGTCCTGCTTGATGATGCCGTCGGTGATGGTGGATTTGACCCAGCCGCCGGACTTGATGTGGACGATCTCGGGATCGATGGCGATCCATTTTCCGGTGTGGTCCTTGTAGTAGACCCCGATCTCGTTGACGTCGGAGAGCTCGACGGGCTTCTCCGGCACATTGGTAAGCTGGCGCCGGCTCTTGTTGATCATCGCGGTAATGACGCGATCGGAGACGCCTGCGCCCTTGAGGATGACCAGCGAATCGGCGTCCGTAATGTACTTGCCGGGTTGTGTGTTGACGGTCTCGATGATGAGGTCGTCGCCGAGGCCGGCCTTCGCCATCTTCATCACCGACTCGTTGTTCATCGCCGCAGTCTTCGGAGTTGCCAGGGGGCCTTCGACCGCCTGCGGCGAGTCTCCCGGCTGTTGCGCGATTCCGGCGATGGGAAAGGAGAGGCTGAGAACAACCAGCAGAGTGCGAAACAATGGCTTCCAAACGAGCATAGGGCAAAGGGGTCCGGGTCGAGAATAGGCTAGCATAGCTGCGGGTTTGGACTGTTGCCGCAAAGCCGCCGCGGAGCATTGCCTCGGGGTGATGGCTATGCTAAAGTTAGCTCTGCGGCGCACTCTGCGCGGGCACTGCTGCGCGTCATACGGTGGGGCTTGCAGAGAGCAAATGTTGCGGGTGCTGGCGTAGCTCAGCTGGTAGAGCATCTGATTTGTAATCAGAGGGTCGGGGGTTCAAGTCCCTTCGCCAGCTCCAGTCTCCCGCGGCAGGAAAAGAAGATTGGATTTGGTTGTACTGCTCTTGCCGTTCTGGCGCTGCAGACCTCCGGTCATTCCTTCAAGGTTGGCGTCTCCGCTCGATTCGCAAGGTGAATCGATGACGGGCTTTGATGGGTTGAGATGAGTGCTGCACGTTAGAAATTGTCAGGCAGACAAGTGCACAGGTGGCCGAGTGGTTAATGGCAGCAGACTGTAAATCTGCCGCGTTATGCGCTACGGAGGTTCGAATCCTCCCCTGTGCACCATTGAATTTTTTGAGGTAGCGAGTGGTGAGTGTTGTGGATTGGAGCCCTGCCGGCAGCGGACGAATGTGGATTGCGCTGTCTGCGTTCGGATTGTTGGCGATTTTGGTCTGGCGGACGATGGAGCCGGGCAAGATTCAGTCGCTGACTTGGATACTGTTAGGATTTTTTGCCTTCCGCGTCATTCTCGGACGGCTTCGTTCGCGATAAGATTGAAGGGTTGGTTTTTCAGGCTGGCGTAGCTCAGTGGTAGAGCACTCCCTTGGTAAGGGAGAGGTCGAGAGTTCAAGCCTCTCCGTCAGCTCCAGATTCAGAGCTTCTTTAGCTATTAGCTTCAGCTCCAGCAACTGTGGGACGGAAACTTAGGCCAACGCCAGTCCCCGCTCGCAGGATCGAAAGTTGAGCTATCGGCTAAGAGCTATCGGCTAAAAGCTAGAGACGAGCGGGAGTAACTCAGTGGTAGAGTCACAGCCTTCCAAGCTGTTGGTCGCGGGTCCGATTCCCGTCTCCCGCTCCAAAAATTTCAAACCGATCCGGTCCCTCGGTTTCACAGGAGAGTGTTTTGAGCAGCCTGTATGAGCAGCCCGTACTTCCCATCTCTGACCCGCAGACCTTCAACGCGGTGAAGAGCGCAATCGAGTCCTCCTTTTCCGCCAGCCATGTAGCGGAGTTTCTGAAGTCACTGGAACGGTCGAAGCTGCGTATCCGAGACTTCGAAGATGTACTTGGCAAGGGCAACCTGGGAGCTTCTACTGCCGCGGAGTATAACCGCCTCGGCAACGCCGATCAGGGCCAGATTCGCGAACTCTATCTCGCCAGCCTCGAACACGTCGCCCCGGAGCTGCGGGAGAAATTCTTGAAGCTTTACGCGTATTACTGAGCGACCAGCCATTCCTCAAGTTTCGTTTTGCAACATTTGTTTGAAGTATTCACATGAACTCCGGTGCGATACGCCGGCCAACAAAGGAAGACGGAGAGAATATGGCGAAGGAAAAGTTTGACCGGTCGAAGCCACATGTGAACATCGGGACGATCGGACACATCGATCACGGCAAGACGACGTTGACGGCGGCGATCACGAAGGTGTTGTCGAAGCACAACCCGAAGAACACGTTCCGTTCGTTCGACACGATCGACAATGCTCCGGAAGAGCGT
>DATAVY010000075.1:0-11031 GCA_036267495.1 Edaphobacter sp. | reverse complement strand
TGGGATGAGAAGCGCGCACAGCTGCAAACGGCGCTGGATGTGCAGAAGCGGAACGAGACGGTACGCCGGAATCTATTGACAATGCTCGGCGCGTTCCCACCCAGGTCGCCACTGAATGCGAGAACGGTACGAGTGGCCGAGAAAGACGGATACCGCCTCGAAAACGTTCTGTTCTGCAGCCGCCCGGAGTTCTGGGTTACAGGAAATCTCTACGTGCCGACGACGGGCAAGGGGCCGTTTCCGGCGGTGGTTTCTCCGTGCGGACACTATCCACTGGCGAGGATGCTTCCGCAATACCAGAGCGCTTATATCAGCCTCGTAAAGAGCGGATTCGTTGTCTTTGCCTATGACCCGATCGGGCAGGGAGAACGGAGGCAGTACTGGAATCCGGCTACGGATATTACTGACGTGGGCGGTCCTGTGTTTGAACATTCCATGGCGGGCCAGGATCTATTTCTGCTCGGAGAGACGCTGACCGGATATATGGTCTGGGACGGAATGCGGGCGATTGATTACTTGCTCTCCAGACCGGAAGTGGACCTCACGAAAATTGGGTGTGCCGGTCATTCCGGCGGCGGCACAATAACCAAGTTCCTGGCTGTCGCCGACGAACGGATTCAATGCGCAGCCATCCTGGAGGGCGGCACGGAGAATGCCTGGCCGGCACGATCGATCGGACTGGGAGATGCTGAGCAGAATCTATTCCCGGCTGCTCTGTATGGAGTGGACAACGTTGATTTGGAGGTGGCGATCGCGCCCCGGCCGCTGCTGGTTGCAATCGAACACGATAGTCCCGGGTTCCAGAGAGCTGTGGGGGCAATTGAAATGCGCTACCGACAGCTCAGTGCGGAAAAGAAGTTTTCGACTGTAGTATCTGACGATCCTCATGCGTGGACACCTAAGCTGCGGCTCGCGACAGCGGACTGGTTCTGCAAATGGTTTTACGACCGTCCCGGACCGTCTGAGGAGTTTGTGTACCAAACGAGTGCACCGAGCGAGCTCTATTGCACCCAGGATGGCTCGCTCAGGTACAGTCACACCGGAAAGAGCATCTTTGACATCATCTTTGAGAAGCAGTCTCATCTGCCACCGCCGCGGCCTTCTCCGAAGACGAGGACGCAGTTCATCGAACGGCAGCGAGAGACCCGAGAACGGTTAGCGACCCTGCTGCGATATCGAAATCAGGCGCATCCTCTCGGCGTTCGACACATCGTCACGGTGCCAAGGGAGGATTACCAGATCGAAAAAATCGAGTTCCTCTCGGAGCCAGGCATCTATATACCGGCGTGGGTCTTCGTGCCGGCGAGAAAGAAAGAGAAGCTGCCAACCGTTCTGTACTTTTCAGAAGATGGAATACAGAACGACGGCATGGAGTTTGAAGGCGCGGAAGCTTCCGGTTTGCAGCACGGGGTTCTAGACCGGCTGGTGCGCGAAGGGTACCTGATTGTGGCAGCGGATGTTCGCGGGATTGGGCAGACGTGTCCTCCTTCAAACTCTCGGCTTTCTTCCGAACCGTTTGGTCAGCTTTTCAACTTTGATACCGCAATGACGTACGCTGCATGGTCGATGGATCGATCTCTGCTGGGCATGCGCGTGCTGGATGTGGTCCGCACCGTTGACTACGCCATGCAGCGCGACGGGGCAGAGACAAACGATCTTCATGTGATCGGAAAGGGCATGGCCGCTCTGTGGTGCCTTTATGCGGCTGTGTTCGACGAACGAATTCGCCACTTAACCTGTGATCGGGGTCTGCTTTCTTATCGCTCGCTCACCGAGGGCGACCGCTATCTATACAGTGCCGATGTGTTTATTCCTGACGTCCTCCTTCACCTCGATCTTCCGGAGGTCGCGGCTGCGATGGCTCCTCGACCCCTGAAATTTGTGGCACCGCAGGATGCGATGAAAGGGACTGTAGATTCAACCAGAGCCTATGAGGTCTACCAACTGACGCGAGAGGCTTACCAGACCTGCGGAGCAGCAACGGATTTTCGAATTGAAAATCGTGGGACGGGTGAGGATGAAGCGATGCAGCTGCTGAATGCGCTGCGCGATGTGGAATCGAATGAACGATCTCAGCGTGTGGGATGGGTGGATTCGAACAACGGACCACAGTCAGGAAGGATACCCGGGTGAGCGATCGCAGGGAATTTCTAAAAGCGGCGGGACTTCTAGGGCTCGCTCCCTGGTCGAGAGCCGCGTCCTTGACGGCGCAAGAGGCGATTCCTTCGTCAAAAGCGGACGATGATACGAAAGCGCGAAAGGAGTCTTCGCCGAAGGGTGAGAGCATCATTCTCGAGAATCTCGAGATGCGCCTCGAAATCACTTCGGGGGGTGTAGCTCGAAGCCTGATTCACAAAGCCTCCGGGCAGGAATGTCTGATGCAGGATCTGGACATTCCCATGTTCAACGTTACGCAATATCGACCGTACGACAATGAACTTCAATTGGCCTATCCTGCCGATGTAACGGAGTTTCCCGCAGCGGAGGTGAGGCGGCAAGACAACAAATTACTCGTTGAGTTCGCGCTTGTGGGTTATCAAGCCCTGATCGGCGTGAAGATCACAGATGCATATATCGGATTTCATCTGGAGAAACTCACCTACCACGGGTACACGTCCTTGCGCACGAAGCGGGAGACTCCAATTGACGAAGCACTGCTCGTTCAGCTTCCTGTGAAGGACAGGAAGAATTTGGGCGAGTGGCTGAATGTGATGTGGGATGAGGATGTGGCCGTGAATCTACTGGCCACAGGTCCCGGCACGCGGATTCAGGCAAAGCCGCGGCATGGATATCACCTCTTTCGCGCGAGCGCTGTGGCGGAGGTGCAGTTAGAAGACGTGGGAGCAGCGCTGATTACGACTTCGACAAGCCATCTTCTCGACCGGATTGCGAGTGTGGAGGAGGATTATCAGCTCCCGGCAGGAGTCAGGAGCCGGCGTAGCAGGGAATACAGTTACTCCTATTACGAGGCCTCGACGATTACTCCTCAGGATGCCGATCGGCATATTCATTATGCGAAGCTGTGCGGATTGCAGGCGATGGATATTTACTATCTCGCCTTTGCCGAGAGCGCCGGACACTTTCCGTGGAGGCCCGAGTACCCGCGGGGAATGGAGGACCTGAAGGATGTTGTGGGCCGGGTGCGCAGTGCTGGTATTCTCCCTGGAATCCATATCCACTACAACAAGGCGCATAAACAGGATGTGTATGTGACGCCCCGGCCGGATCCCAGGTTGAACTTGTCGCAGAGCCTGACGCTTGCGAAGAGCATCGACGCGGTCGCCGGCGATATCCTGGTTGAGGAAAATCCGCGTCTGTGCACGCTGGACAATGAGCGGCGGATCCTCAGAATTCAGAATGAGCTCGTGACCTACGAGCGATACACGACCAAACGGCCATTCCGATTTGAGAACTGTCAACGGGGTGCGCTTGGCACACAGGCGTCCGCTCATGAGCTGGGTTCACGAGTCGGGTTGCTTGATGTCGACACCTGGCCCGTATTCGTCCGTTTCACGCAGGACACCAGTATTCAGGAGGAAGTTGCCGAGCGGCTGAAGGATATCTATCAGGGTGCGGGATTCCAGTTCGTTTACTACGACGGCGCCGAGGATGTTCCTCCTCCTTACTGGTTCAACGTATCGCGGGCGCAGTGGGTCGTTAGCCAGCGTTTGCAGCCTGAATCTCTGTTCGCTGAAGGGGCGTGCAAATCTCACTTCAGCTGGCACATCCTGTCGCGCGGAAACGCCTTTGACGTTTTTAAGCCCGAGGTCATCAAAGCTGCGACCCGCGCTTATCCCGCGGCCGAGGTTTCGCGTGCGGCAAGAGATTTTACTGCCATCAATTTTGGATGGATCGGTTACTGGGCTCCGGATAAGGATACGATCGGGACCCAGCCGGACATGCTGGAATATGTCACGAGCCGAGCCGCGGCATGGGATTGCCCTGTCTCGCTCGTGAGCAATCTTGATGCGATGGACCGTCATCCGCGCACAACAGATAACTGTGAGGTCCTACGCCGGTGGGAGGAGATCCGAAAGACACGGTGGCTCACTCCAGAGCAAAAGGCTTCGCTCCGCAATCTCGATCAGGAGCACACTGTCCTGCTCGATGAGCAGGGAAACTTCATCCTTGTTCCCTGCACGCAGATCGAAAAGGTCGGCGGCGAGAGCTCTCCGGGGCGCGCCTTCGTCTTTGAATTTGACAACAACACGTGGGTCAGCTACTGGCATACCTCGGGGCATGGAACGATCCGGTTGCCGCTGTCGGCGAAAGATCTGACGGTTATGAGGGAGTTGGGTAAGCCCGTGGCGACCAGAAACTCGGGCAGGCAGACAGTGCTGCCACTGGATGAACGCAGGTATATCCGATTTCATAACGCTAGCCGCACTGAAGTTATTACAGCCTTCGAGAACGCCACGATCGCTTCTGGGTAGCAGGCCGAGAACGGAGTTTGGAAGCGTTGAGAAAAACCGAGGACTCTCAGTGCCTTGAGCACGGAGAAGGAGAGTAAATGACATTTTCGTTGGATCGTTTCCGCGGGATCTTTCCCGCCGCACTCACCATGTTTGACAGAGACAACCTGCTGGATGAAGAGGCCACGGCGCGCCATTGGGAATGGCTTATTGAAAAGCAACATGTCGATGGTCTCGTGATCGCGGGAACGAGCGGTGAGTTTATTGCTATGGACGAAGACGATCGAAGACGCGTGTTCCGGCTCGCGAGGGATGTTGTACGAGGGCGCGTTCCAGTGATCTATGGTTCGGGTCACTACAGTACAAAGCTCACTATCGACCTATCCCAAGAAGCGGAAAAGTGCGGAGCAGATGCCGTTATCGTGATTCTCCCTTATTATCAGAAACCTTCGAAATCAGCTGTGATCGAGCACTTTCGAAGGGTTCGCAAGGCGGTCAATCTGCCGGTCATGCTCTACAACAATCCGGGAAACTCGGTCTGTGTGGACTTTAGTCCGGCCGAGATCGTGCAGCTGGTGCAAGACGACGTTGTCCACATGGTGAAGTCCACATATGGGACGGTAGAGCCGGTGCACGATCTGAGCTACTTCCTGGAAGACAGGATCGCTATTTTCTACGGCTCGTTTCTGGCGGGTTTTGAAGGACTGTGCGCAGGAGCGCATGGATGGATCAGCGGGCTTTTGAATGTCGCCGCGGGTGCGGCGCAGGAGCTTTACCAAGCCACCGCGGTTCAGAAAGATGTTGAAAGAGGGTTGAAGATATGGAAGCGAATTCTTCCTCTTGTTCATCTGTACACGTATCAGCAGATCGGTCCTGTAAGCGATCTGGCGATTTATCGTTCGGTGCTGAACCTATGGGGGCTCGAAGGAGGATACAGCCGTGATCCCTTCTTCCCCCTCGATCAACAGCAGGTCGAGAAGCTGCGTGGGCTGCTGAAGCAGAGCGGTTGGCTGGATCCTGCCCGCGCACTCGACGGCGTCTAGTCTGGCTGGGAAATCCTATGAAGCTGCGTGTAGCGATGATCGGATGCGGGGCCGTGGGTTCAATCCATGCCGCGAACCTGGCGAAACACCCCGAGGTGGAACTGGCGGCCGTGTATAGCCCGGATTATGAAAGCGCCTCCTCGTTTGCTTCCGCACATCACATACCGAAAGTGGCTGACAGCCTCGGATCGGCTTGTGCCGAAGCTGACGTTGCTATCGTCTGCTCCCCGTCGGCAGTGCATTTCGAACAAGCTCGCGAATGTCTCAAGGCAGGCCTGCACACGCTTATCGAACTGCCTGCCTGCGGTAGTTTGCAGGAAGCGGAGGAACTGCAAGCAGAGGCCGGACAGAGTGGCGTACTGTTGGGGTGCGCTCACACGGCGCGCTATCTACAGCCGTACGCGAAGATTCAACTCGCGCTGGATGCCGGCTGGATCGGTGAGATCCAGGCCATCAACTATGTCCGTTGTCCCCGGCTGAATGTTCGTTCGTGGACGGATAACGCTCTTGTCCATCATGCCGCTCATGCCCTTGACCTTGCGACCCGATGGTGTGGGGAAATTGAGCCTCTGGCCTGCATCGCAGCTCCCGATAAAGACTCCGCGCAGACGGCCTCCATTCTGGCGAGACTGCCCAGCGGTGGACCACTATCTGTCACGGTAAGCTACAAGGCGCAAATGCCTGACAGTTCGATGTTGATCATCGGTGACAGGTGCACGATCCGTACAGACGGGTTCAGCTATCTGCAATCCGATCTGCATGAATTGCAGTTTTCGGGAGACGAGCACAAGGTCTACGTGGACGCAATCGGCAGCCAGGACGCCGACTTCATTGGCGCGTGTCAAGGAAAGAACAGCTTTGTTCCCTGGGCGGAAACGATGCGGCTGATACGACTCGTTTGTGAGGTCCAAGCATTGAGCACACTCCCCGCCACAGAAGGAGCCAAAGTGGAAGAGAACGGAGAGCTGCCGCAAACGGCTCGGCACGTCCGGCGTTGATCGGTCACACGCAAGGCGGCGGGCTCAATTCGCCTATCTAAAAATTAGATCGACGAGCGAAGAACTCGGTATTTGACGGAGGGTACCCCCTCAAATACATTTCACGATGGCAGGGCTTACATGTCGAACGCTGAACGTTGTGGCAGTACCGCCGAAAAGCAACTCGCTCCGGCATTTTACCGACCGCGCTGTTGTGCGGAGGTCTGCGGCGGAGAGAACTTCTGTTCCCGGTGGATCCTTTGGCGCTAGTTGTCTCACTGCAGTCTTGTTCAAATTTGGATCGAGGAAGCTGGGGTTCTTCGAAGACCTGGCATCGAGGCAATTCATGAAGGTAACGGATATCAAGACGCAGATTGTGAATCTGAACTTTCGCAATGCTGTGATTGTGAAGATCGAGACAGATGAGGGCATCACGGGCCTGGCGGAAACCGTGATGAAGCGGAAGACAAAGACTATCGAGCGTTCGATCCTGGATTTGAAGCGGTACCTGATCGGCAAGGATCCGACGGAGATCGAAACGCATTGGGAGCGAATGTACCGAGATTCGTTCTGGGTCGGCGGCGCCCTTCATAGCACTGCTATCAGTGCGGTCGACTGCGCGTTGTGGGACATTCTGGGCAAGATCGCTGGTCTCCCGGTATACAAGCTTTTGGGAGGGCCAACGAGAACGCGGATTCCTACGTATTGCCACTGCTCCGCAGGTGATTCGCCGGAAATGTTCGCCACTAATGTGAAGGTCTGCAAATCGCGTGGATATCGCGCCCTCAAGACCACACTCCCGCTGTTTTACGGTGAGGGGAATCGCGGTGGCGATCGCAATATCGTAAATGGAAGCGGCTACTCGGGAACTCAAGGCACGGTCGATTCACACTGGAAGGAGACGGAGTTTCTCGATCCCTCGATCTTTGGCCGCATTCGCGAGTTCTTCATTGCGGCTCGTGAAGCGGGCGGAGCGGACATGGGCATCGCCGTGGATTGTCATGGACGCTTGAACCCCAAGGACGCAAGGCGGCTGTGCCGGGCTCTGGAGGATCTGAATCTTCTCTTCGTCGAAGAGCCCGTTCCGCCAGAGAATGTTGAGGCACTGTGCCTTGTACAGCGCGAGACAACAATTCCCATCGCTGCCGGCGAACGATGGGCGACAATTTATGGTGTGCGTCCTTTCCTCGAACAACACGCGGTGGATTATCTGCAGTGCGATCTGGTGAATTGTGGCGGGATCACTGGTTTGAAGAAAATTGCCGCCTTGGCGGAAGCTCACTATATCGGTATGGCGCCGCATAATCCGAATGGGCCACTTGCAACGATCATGAATCTTCATTATGCCGCCGCGATTCCGAACTTTTTCATTCTGGAAACGATCGGATCGGAAGCGGAAGAGAAGCTGACAGCTCAACTTCTGGCGAACCCGTCAACGTTTTCCGGAGGTGCTCTGGAGCTACCGACAGGCCCCGGATTCGGTGTCGACATGCTCCAGGAGGCGCTCGACGCCCGTCCGTACGCGCCTTGCAGTGGAAGCCGCTAGGGCCGTGTCTATGGAGCGTCCGCAGCGACCCCCAGCCAGGACCTGGTGGATTTGCTTTCTGTTGTTTCTGGCGACAGCGATCGTGTACCTGGATCGTCAGGTACTGGCTCTGACTGCTCCCAAGATCATCGCTACGTTTCATCTGACCAACGAGCAGTTCGGGCAAATAGTCGCAGCTTTTCGTTACTCGTATGGGTTGGTGCAGATCTTTGGCGGGTTCCTAGTGGACGCGTGCGGGCCGCGTATCGTCTTCCCGGTCGCAAGCGGCGTTTGGTCAATCGTCGGAATCCTGACAGGCCTGGCAATGAGTGTGGGGATGCTGACCGGCCTTCGATTTCTGCTGGGTGTTGGAGAGGCGTTCAACTGGCCCTGTTCTTTGAAGACCACCAATATGCTTCTGCGGCCCGAAGATCGTCCGCTCGCCAACGGAATTTTCAACAGCGGCGCGGCGATGGGAGCGCTAGTTGCACCCGTGATCATTACGGTGATCACCGTGTATTGGTCTTGGCGGGGCGCTTTTGTGGTAACAGGAGCCGCAGGCGGTCTGTGGGTATTCGCTTGGCTTTGGGTGACAAGACGAGAGGCTGACGCGTTGAAGGGAGTTCCTTCGCCGGCGCGCAATGTCGCGAATGTCGTACGGCGTCTGCTTCTGATGCCCGACTTCTGGATACTTGCTGTTTCGGCTCTCGTGATTAATGGCATTAACTATTACCTCGCGGACTGGATACCGCTGTATCTCGAGACGGTGAGAGGGTTCAGCTTCTCTCATGGGAACGCTCTTTCGATCATCGTTTATGCAGGATCGTTTGCCGGTAACCTTCTTGTAGGACTCTTCGTCCGTATGCTGGTGAAATTTGGGAGCAGTACACGGGCGGCGAAACAATGGGCGCTCCTCACAGCGTGTCTTTTGATATGTCTGGCAGCGCCCGCCGGGCTTACGTCTCATCGTTATATCGCAGTGCTGTGCCTTTCACTCACGGGTGCCGGTGTCGGCGCTTTTCTGGTGATTTATCTGACCCTCGTTCAGGATCTGGACCCCGGATATGTCGGCATCAGCTCTGGGCTGCTGGGTGGTATGAGCAATATTGCATATGGTTTTATCAGCCCGCAGATAGGTGCTCTGGCCGATCACCATCATGACAAACTGATCTTCCTTCTCATTGCAGTTCTTCCCTGGTTCGCGTTCGGAGCGATCTTCTTCAGGACGAGGTTTTCCCGTTCATGATGGATGCTTATACCCATCTGGACATGAGTGTTCAGCATCCGATGGCCGCTCTCGAACGATGCATGGACGAGGCGGCAATCGATCGCGCGCTCGTGGTCGAGACCTGGAACGGTGACAACCGCCCGTGCCTGGATCGACTCATTGCTTCGCCCTCGTCGCGATTTCGCGTCGCTCTTTGCTTCCGCCCCGCGGGTCAGAGCTTCGGTGCGGCCATTCTTAAACAGAAGGCGGTTGGAGGTATCCGGGTCCGAACCGTTGATCTTCACGCTTTTCGGCCTTTTGCTGGAGCATTGGAGTCATCCCAGAAGTGGCTTATTCCGCATGCCGAAGCTGGAATTGGGAGGCTAACGACCGAACTCCTCGACCTGATCCGTGAATTCCCTCGGCTGAGAGTCTTTCTGCCGCACATGGGCTGGCCGCGACGGGATGAGCGGAACGATGAGGATTGGTATGAGTCCGTGTCCAGGTTGGGCGCGCTATCCAATGTAGTCGCCGGCATATCCGCAATCCCTCACTTTTCGCGCACGCCGTTTCCTCACGAAGACATAAAGCCATATGCAATCCGCTTACGCGAGGTGTTCGGCCCTGATTCGCTCTTCGCAGCAAGTGATTATCCGCTGCTTGAGGCAGGGAAGTATGTGAACTATATGAACCTGGCTATTGAATGGATTGGACCCAAGATCGACGAGTGTGGCTTACTTGAGTCCGCTCTTTTCGAAGATTCCCCAAGCTAGCGTCGCGCCAATCTTGCGCCAGAAGGATGCAACAGCTCGTTGATCATTCACAACGCCGAAGGAGTAACCCATGATGAAACGAATTGGCTTTATCGGAACTGGAGTCATGGGAAAACCGATGGCCATGAACCTCCTGCGCGCAGGCTATCCATTGTCGATTCTGAAACGGGACATAGAGAAGGATGCCGCTCTCTTTGCTCTCGGAGCGTATTCGCTGGATTCGCCGGAGGAGATAGCCAGAGTCAGCGACGTGATCATATTAATGCTGCCGGATACAAAAATAGTGAACAGCGTTCTCTTCGGAGATCGTGGAGTGGCCTTCGGCCTCAACGAAAGTGCGACGGTCATTGATATGAGCACGATCTCGCCTGCTGAAACAGTGAGGTTCTCCTCCCGTCTCGCGGAGATGGGGTGCGACATGTTGGATGCACCGGTCAGCGGAGGAGAAAAGGGCGCCGAGGCCGGGACGCTGGGGATCATGATAGGAGGAACGCAGCGCGCCTTTGATTCCTGTTACGAGATTTTTCGCGCCATGGGCAGCACCATCACCTATACGGGGCCTAGTGGCTGCGGACAGAAGACAAAGCTCGTAAACCAGCTGGTGGGCGCGATGAATCTGCTGGGCGCGGTTGAAGGGATACGTCTTGCGCAAGCCGCCGGCCTGAACGTGGAAACGACACTGAAGGCTGTCTCCAGTGGAGCCGCCTCTTCATGGATGCTGAGCAATCTGGGGTCGAAGATATTGCAGGAAGATTTTGCTCCGGGCTTCAGCATGCGGCTCCAGTATAAGGACATGGCGCTGCTGAAAGATCTGACAAACAGTTTAGACGGCGATTATCCTGCAGCTATTCTCGTCCACTCGCTTTTCGAAAAGGCCATGGAAGCAGGGCTGTCAGCGCAAGGAAATCAGGGACTGATCAACTTGTGGGGTCCGGACGGCAAACTGCGCACTTGAACGGCGGCGAATGATGGCTCTTCGAAGAGGCCGTCTGCGGAAGATCAAATGAAACGAACAGTACGTGGGCGGAATCCCAGCAACGGACGATCGATCGAAGTAGTTATAGAAGACGGTATGGTGCAAGCTGTCGCCGAGA
>DATAVY010000074.1:0-32024 GCA_036267495.1 Edaphobacter sp. | reverse complement strand
CGGCGGCGGTGAGCGGGCAGTATCTGCCGTTCCTGGTGGCGCTGTTTACGGTGGGGAGCGGGGCTTCATTTCTGGAGACGGCGTCGAATCCGTTCATTGCGCAGTTTGGCGATCCGGCTACGTCGGAGCAGAGGCTGAATTTTTCTCAGTCGTTCAATCCTCCTGGGACGATCGTTGGAGTGCTGATCGGATCGCAGTTTATTTTTTCAGGGGTGGAGAAGACGGCTCCGCAGATTGCGCAGATGAAGGCGGCGGGGACGTATGCGGCGTATCTGCATACGGAGATCATGCGGGTGGTGCCGACGTATCTTACGTTCGGCGCGGTGGTGCTGCTGTGCGCGTTTATCTTGTCGCGGATGGCATTTCCTTCAATGCATAGCGAGCATGAGGGCGAGGCGGGGGACCATGGGAGTTTTGGGCAACTGTTTCAGTATCCGCATCTGTGGTTTGCGGTGCTGGCGAATTTTTGCAATGTGGGAGCGCAGATCTCGAGCTGGAGCAGTTTGATTCCGTATATGAAGCAGTTCACGACGGTGAGCGAGCGGCATGCGGCGTACTACCTGACGGGCGTGCTGGTTGCGCTGGCGGTGGGACGGTTTGTTTCGACGCCGCTGATGAAGTATGTGTCGCCTAGCCGCATGCTGGGATTTTATGGCGTGGCGAATGTGGTGTTGATGGCAGTGACGATGACTCAGCCGGGGATTGTTGGGGCGTGGGCTGTGGTTGCGAGCGGGTTCTTTTTGTCGATCATGTTCCCGACCATTTTTGCTTTGGGGTTGAAGGGGCTGGGGCCGAATACGAAGCTGGCTGGGTCTCTGCTGGTGATGGCGATTGTGGGCGGGGCGCTGTTTCCGCCGATTCTTGGTTTGATTGCGAAGAATACGGGGAGTCTGGCGAAGGGGTATGTTGTGCCGCTGCTGGGTTTTGTGGTGGTGGCGCTGTATGGGTTTCTGGCGCCGCGGATTCAGCCGAAGGAGTTGGCGGGGGCTCCGCAGGTTGTGTGAGGTTGCTCTTTCGGAGATGTGGCAATCAAACATACTCCTACGCTTATTGCCCGTTGAGAGGCCCAAGGTTGAAGCCTTGGGTTACCTTTAGGCAAAGGCTGGTTTTTCAGTCAGCTTCTTGCTGGCAGCAAAGGCGACAGTGGATTCCCTTTGGGAATGACAGACCAAGAAGGCGACAGCGGATTCCTCCGCTTCGCTGCGGAATGACAAACAAAAAGGCACAGACAGAGGCAACTGCAATTGCAACTGCAAAACGCAGATCCCTTCGCTACTGTGCTTAGAAGTGGCGGAGGGTTTCGGAGGGGGTTGCGGGTCTGTAGTCAGGATCGCCGGGGATGGGGTCGATGGTGGAGCGGAGGTCGGCGCTGCGTTCGAGGGAGCGGCTTACGATGTCGCGGGAGCCCAGGCCTACGGCGAGAGCGAGGGTGAGGACGATGCCGCCGAAGAGGATTCCGAAGGCGAGCTCGACGACGGTGCCGCCGATCTGGAGGTGGTCGAGGACCATGGCGGCGGTGAGGACGAGGACGAGCCATTTAATACCCATGGAGAGGATGCGCGCGTACTGGAGCTTGGCGTTGACGGCTCCGATGAGGACGGAGCGCTCGAGGAAGCGGGCGATGACGGTGCCGGCGATGAGCAGGAGGACGGCTCCGATGGAGTGGGTGAGATAGGGGATGATGATGTTGGATATCTGGGAGTCGCCGGGATAGGCGGCGTCGAATGCGGAGATGCCGATGAAGCAGCCGATTAGGAAACAGGCCCAGAATGCGACGCGGGCGATGAGCGCGGTGGGGCTGTTGGCGGGAGACCAGTCGGAGATGGGGGCAATGGCATTGTGGGCGAGGCGCTCGTCGAACTTCGCGGCGGTGAGGACACGGCGCAAGAGGATGGCTAGGCCTGCTCCGATGGCGGTGAGGATGACGACGGCGAGCAGGAGGGCGATGAGGCCGGGGAAAAAACTGGCGAGTTTAACGAGCACCCGGTGAGCGGATTGGCGTAACGCGAGTTCGATTTGTTGCCACATTGGTCTTGTCTCCTTGCGTAGTGCGGCGCTGTCTGAACTGCAAATACTTTTTGTTGAAGATCCTTTTTATTCGCAAATACTTTCTGTCGATTTCTTTATGGATTGAAGCGATCGGGCCAGCGCCAGCGGGATACGAGGTACGGTTTGTCGGTCTCGAAGGCGATGGCGAGGTCCTGGATGTGTTTTTCCGGGAGGGTGCCGCTGCTGACGAGAATGAGGTGGGAGGCTACCCAGGCGAGATAGAGCGGGGTGAGCGCGCCGAGCAGGTGTCCGCGGTTGATGGTGCGGAGGCGGAAGGCGAGGATGAAGTCGTAGACGATGCGGGCCCAGAGGTTGTCGGGCATGCGGAAGTTTTCCGGCTGCATGAGGGAGAGCTTCTTGAGGCCGAGGAGCGAGTTGGGCGGCAGGACGAGGGACCAGATGTCGTGGAGGTTGGCGTAGGCGAGACGAAAGGCCTCGAGCATGGCGGCGATGTCGGGGGGATCGGTGATGGGGGTGGTCTGGGTGATGGGGGGAGTGGGCTGGATGCCGCGCGCGCGCTGCCAGAAGGCTGCCTTGGCATCGATATCGGCGAAGAGGGAGGAGGCGATCTGGGCGAGGAGACTGTTGATATCGGCGGAGACGGGCTGAAGAAAGGTGCGGGGACCGACCTCGACTTCGGCGATGCTGTAGTTGACGGAGGCGGCTTCATCGAGGGGCCAGAGGATCGCGTCGTTTTGTCCGGCGGCGGTGAAGCGCTGCGCGGCGGCGGCAAGACGCTCTGCCATGCGGAGGGAGAGGCCGAGGTCGATGGCCAGGGGATAGCGCGGGCGTGTGCTGAAGAGGGCGCGGGTGACGGGATAGAGGATGGCGGAGTTGACCAGGCCTTCGCGCGGACCCATGTCGTAGTGGGCCAAAGTAAGGTCGGCCTGCTGGGCGGATCTGGCCAGGGCGCGGATGGCTTCGGGATGGAGGGACTGGGCTTCGGCGCCGAGGAGGACGCAGGCGGAGGCGCGGTTTTCCTGGGCGAGTTTGTAGGTATTGAGGAAGTCGGCGGCGGTGAGCACCCAGGGAGTGGCCGAGACCGCGGTCAGCGCGTAGGAGATGAGGCGAAGTGGGCTTCCTGAAGAAGACTGCGGGGCTGCGTCGGGGGTGGCGACGAGGACTGTTTCGCCGGGGAAGGCGAGGGCAAGATTGCTGAGGGTTGTATCGAAGGCGTCCTGTTGCAGGGGGACGAGGCTGATGAGAAGGCTGCCTGGGCTCACTGGGCCGGAGGCTGAGGCGAGGTCGGCGGGAGTCTGTGTGGTGGCCATCGTGCGGTCGGAACTTTCCTTATTTCTGTCAGCCGTTGCCGTTGGCACACGAAGTGACGTGGTGTGCATCCTATCTATTTGGAGTCGCCTTTAGAAGAGATGCGATCTCTGGTGCAGGTAGTTGCTGGCAGGAAGAATGCAGTCCAGGAAGGCAAAGATTGGTGGCAAACCGAAAAAAAAAGAGCGAGAGCCGGTTGCATGGCTCGCTGATTGAAGATTATTGCATGATCGGGGATTGCGAGACGGCGGCGCTGGTGTCTCGCGAGGGTTCGATCGACTGGCTGTGCTGGCCGAGCTTTTCTTCGGGGGCCTGTTTTGCAGCTCTGCTGGGGACCTGCGACCACGGTTACTGGAAGATTGCGCCTGCGGGGAAGGTCAAGGCGACGCGGCGGCAGTACGAGGCGCACACTCTGGTGGTGGAGACGACCTTCGAAACCGAAGACGGCGAAGTATGCCTGGTCGACTTTATGCCACCGCGGGCGGAGCACTCGCATGTGGTGCGAATTGTGCGCGGCGTGCGGGGCAAGGTCGCAATGCAGATGGATCTTGCGATTCGTTTCGATTATGGAAGAACGATTCCGTGGGTGACCAGCAACGACCATGAACTGCATGCGATTGCGGGATCGAACATGCTGGTGCTGCGGGCCGATGCGCCGATGCGGGGCGAGGGAATGTCGACGCGCGGCGAATTTACTTTGCGAGCGGGTGAGACATTGAGTTTTACCTTGACGAGTCTGTCGTCGCTGGAGAAGATACCGGCTGCTCAGCTTGCGGAGACGGCACTTCGGGAGACGCAGAATTTCTGGAAGGAGTGGAACCAGAGGAATAAATATCGGGGTCCCTATGCCGATGCGGTGGAGCGATCGCTGATGACGTTGAAGGCGATGACGTACAGGCCTTCAGGCGGGATTGTCGCGGCGGTGACGACTTCGCTGCCTGAGAAGGCGGGTGGCTCTCGCAACTGGGACTATCGATACTGCTGGTTGCGGGACACAGCATTTACCTTGCTGGTGCTGATGCAGGCCGGCTACATGGACGAGGCGGTGGAGTGGAGGAAGTGGCTGTTGCGGTCGATTGCAGGGGCGCCGGACCAGGTGCAAACGATCTACGGAATCCATGGGGAGCGGCAGATCGTGGAATGGGAGGCCGACTGGCTGCCCGGATATGAAGATTCCAAGCCAGTCAGAATCGGGAATGCGGCGGTGAGCCAGTTTCAGCTGGACGTATTTGGCGAGGTGGCGGCGGCGCTGAATCGCCTGCCGCAGCCGGAGGAGGATATCCGGGTGTCGTCAACCGCGGTGCAGGCTGCGATGATCGACCATCTGTGCAAGGTATGGAAGGAGCCCGACCACGGAATATGGGAGGTTCGCGGTGAGCCGCAACACTTTACTCATTCGAAGGTGATGGCCTGGCTTGCGCTGGATCGGGCGATCAAGCACTACGAGCATTTTGACGGTAAGGGGGACGTAAAGAGGTGGAAGAAAAACCGAGACATGATCCATAAAGAGGTTTGCGAGAAAGGGTTCAACAAAAGGCTGAACAGTTTTGTGCAGGCGTATGGGTCGAAGGAACTGGACGCGTCATGTTTGCGAATTCCGCTGACGGGATTTCTTCCCGCGGACGATCCGCGCATTGTGGGAACGGTGGAGGCGATTGAGAAGGGGCTGATGAAGAACGGATTGGTTCTCCGCTATGACAGCAAAACCACCGATGACGGGCTGCCCGCGGGCGAGGGCGTGTTTCTGGCGTGCAGCTTCTGGATGGTGACAGACCTGTGGTTGATTGGGCGCGAGGCGGACGCAAAGGCGATGTTTGAACGGCTGCTTTTGCTGCGAAACGATGTGGGGCTGCTGTCGGAGGAGTACGACCCGGTGGGAAAACGGATGCTGGGGAATTTTCCACAAGCGTTGTCGCATATCGCGTTGATCCATTCGGCATTTGCGATATCGGGGCTGTGGCGACCGGAGCCACTGGTTGAGACAAAGGACTTATCGCACGTGTAGCATCAGCGCGAGGCTTGGGGGAGAAGGCAACCATTGAGGCTTTAAGCGCCTCTAATCAATCATCTGCGAGATTTTTCTGCTGCCTTGTCTTCTGGAATGAGTTTTTTAATCGGTTGAGATCAATGCTACGGATTCCATGCTCTACCTACAGGTTGCAGCTCCACAAAGACTTTACCTTTGATGATGCTGGCGGGATCGCGGACTATCTGCGGGCTCTGGGGATCTCGCATGTCTACAGCTCGCCGTATTTGCAGGCCGCGCCGGGAAGCATGCATGGGTACGACGTCGTCTCACACCAGAGAGTGAATGAAGAGCTGGGTGGGGCGGCGGCGCATGACCGTTTTTGCGCGAAGCTGGGCGAAACCGGGTTGGGACAGGTTCTCGATATTGTGCCGAACCACATGTCGCTCGGCAAGGAGAACAGGTACTGGTGGGATGTGCTGGAGAACGGGACTTCGAGCCGGTATGCTTCGTTCTTCGATATCGACTGGCAGCCGCAAGAGGAGAGGCTGCGGGACAAGGTGTTGGTGCCGGTCCTGGGGGACCAGTATGGCAAGGTGTTGCAGACCGGCGGCATCAGGGTGGTGCGGCGGGGCAATCGATTTCAGGTGGAGTGCTCGGGGCAGACGCTGCCGACGTCGCCGACATCGTTGCCGGTGATACTTTCGCGCGCGGCGGAGTATGCGAAGTCGGACACGCTGAGTTTCCTGGCGGATTCGTTTGGGCGATTGCCGCAGCCGGAGTATGTCGATCGCAGGACGATTCTTGCGCGGAACCGGGACAAGGTTGTGCTGTTCAATCTGTTGGAGAGGCTATCTGGAGAGGAATCGGGCGTGTGGGAGGCGATCGACCGATCGGTTGCGGAGCTGAATGGAAATCTCGATGCGCTGGACGATTTTTTGAATCAGCAGAATTATCGGCTGGCGTATTGGAAGACGGCGGATCAGCAGCTGGGCTACAGGCGTTTTTTCGATGTGAACTCATTGATCGGGTTGCGGGTGGAGCGGGAGTATGTGTTCGAAGAGACGCATGCGCTGGTGCTGGATTGGTTGAAGCGGGGGGTGCTGGATGGGGTTCGAGTGGATCATCCGGACGGATTGCGCGATCCGCTGGAGTATTTGAAACGGCTGCGCGACAGGGCGCCCGATGCCTGGGTGGTGGGGGAGAAGATTCTGGAGCCGGGAGAGTTTCTGCGGGAGAGCTGGCCGATTCAGGGGACGACGGGGTACGACTTCCTGAATGTTGCCGCGGGCGTTCTGGTTGCGCCGGAAGGAATGGCGGAGCTGGCTGCGGTGTACGGCGAATTTACCGGGCAGCCGACGGATTTCCATTCGGTCGCGCATGAAAAGAAGATCAACGTGACGCAGGAGGGTCTGGGTAGCGATGTGAACCGGCTGACCACGCTGTTCGTAGAGATATGCGAGGCGAATCGCGACCGGCGGGACTATACGCGGGCCGAGGTGAGGCGGGCGCTTCGCGAGGTGGCGGCATGCTTTGCGATCTACCGGACGTATGTGGTGCCGGAGCGGGAAGAGATTACGGAGGAGGACCGAAAGCAGATCACGCAGGCGACGGAGTGTGCGAAGCAGCAGCGGCTGGACATCGATGGCGACCTGTTCGACTTTATGCGCGACGTGTTGACGATGTCGGTGAAGGGGAAGAAGGAGAGCGAATTTGTGCTGCGGTTCCAGCAGTTCACCGGGCCGGTGATGGCGAAGGGCGTGGAGGATACGGCGTTTTATTGCTACGACCGGCTGACGGGAATGAACGAGGTGGGGAGCGACCCGGGGCGGAATGGGGTGAGCGTTGGGGAGTTCCATGCGTACTGCGAGAAGATGCAGGCGACGCATCCTCTGACGATGACGACGCTGTCGACGCACGATACCAAGCGCAGCGACGATGTGCGGGCGCGGCTTGCGGTGCTATCGGAGATTCCGGGGAGGTTCAATTCTGCGGTGCAGAGGTGGTCGCGGATGAACAGCGCGTTCCGGACGGGGAAGCGGGGAGAGGCCGCGATGCCGGACAGGAACACGGAGTATCTGTATTACCAGACGCTGATCGGGGCATGGCCGCTGCCGGCGGATCGCGCGCAGGCTTACATGTTGAAGGCGGTGCGCGAGGCGAAGCAGCAGACGACGTGGGTAGCGAACAACAAGGAGTTTGAAGACGCGCTGCGGATGTTCATTGAGCTGACGCTGAACTATGCGCCGTTTTTGCGGGAGTTGCAGCAGTTTGTGGGGCGGGTGCAGGACGCGGGGCGGGTGAACTCGCTGACGCAGACGCTGCTGAAGCATACGGCTCCGGGAGTGCCCGATCTCTACCAGGGAGCGGAGCTGTGGGATTTCAGCCTGGTCGATCCGGACAACCGGCGGCCGGTGGATTACGGACTGCGGAAGCGGCTGTTGTGCGAGCTGAAACGGATGAAGGGGGAGGACGTTGCGGGGCAGGTAATGATGCGGGCCGATGAGGGGCTGCCGAAGTTGTGGACGATCCATAAGGCGCTTGAGTTGCGGCGGGAACGGCCGGATTGCTTTGGCGCGGAGGCAGAATATACGCCGCTGGAGGTGGACGGAGATAAGCATGACTACGTGATTGCTTATCTGCGCGGGGAAGATGTGGTGACGGTGGCGCCAAGGCTGACGCTGAAGCTGGGCGGCGCGTGGAAGGACACGATTGTGGTGCTGCCGAAGGGCAGGTGGAGGAACCGGCTGACGGGCGGGAGCGTGGCGGGGGGCGTGATTACGATGAGGTTGTTGTTGAAGGATTTTCCGGTTGCGCTGCTGGTGCGCGAGGGTGGGGAGGCTGGCGAAAGCGATGCATGAGTTTGCGGTGTGGGCTCCGAATGCGAAGAAAATGTCGGTAAAGATTGGCCAGGTTGCGTATCCGATGAGCGGACCGGGCGAGCGCGGGTGGTGGAGTGTTGCAGTCGAGAGTGCGGGGCCGGGTACGGATTATGGGTTTGTTCTGGATGACGATGCGCAGGCGTGGCCCGACCCGCGATCAAAGTGGCAGCCGAATGGGGTCCATGAGATGTCGCGGATTTACGACCATGCGGCGTTTCGCTGGAGCGATGGAGGGTGGCAGGCGCCTCAGTTTGAACACACCGTGATCTATGAGCTGCACATCGGGACGTTTACGCAGCAGGGGACGTTCGATTCTGCGATTGAGCGATTGGATTATCTTGCCGGGCTCGGGATTACGCATGTGGAGTTGATGCCGGTGGCGGCGTTTCCCGGCGAGCATGGGTGGGGATACGACGGGGTTTCGCTGTTTGCGGTGGCGGAGCAGTATGGCGGGCCGGATGGTTTGAAGCGGCTGGTGGATGCGTGTCATGGGCGCGGCCTGGCTGTGCTGCTGGATGTGGTCTACAACCATTTTGGGCCGGTGGGGAACTACAGCGGGAAGTTCGGGCCTTACATCACGGATCATCACCGGACGCCCTGGGGCGGCGCAGTGAACTTTGAGGACTGGGGAAGCGATGAGGTGCGGCGGTTCTTCTGCGACAACGCGCTGATGTGGATGAGGGACTACCACATCGATGGCTTGCGGCTGGATGCGGTGCATGAGTTCGTCGATCGCTCTGCGGTTCACTTCATGGAGCAGCTGGCGGATGAGGTAAAGAGTCTGTCGGTGAAGCTGGGGCGGCGGCTGGTGCTGATTGCGGAGAGCGATTTAAACGATCCGCGGGTGGTGAAACCGAAGGAACTTGGCGGTTATGGGATGAATGCGCAGTGGAGCGACGATTTTCATCATGCGCTGTTTACTGTATTGCAGGTGGACGGCGGACAGAAGGGGTACTACGTTGACTTTGGGACGATGGCGAAGCTGGCAAAGGCGTTGACGAAGATCTTTGTGCAGGATGGGACGACGTACTCGAACTATCGGGGACGGAGCCATGGGAGGGCGGTTGAAGGGCTTTCGCCGCACCAGTTTGTGGGGTTCATTCAGAACCACGACCAGGTGGGGAACAGGGCGGTGGGCGACAGGATCGATCAGGTTGTCGGGATGGACCGGGCGAAGGTTGCGGCGGGGCTGGTGCTGACCGCCCCGTTCGTTCCGATGCTGTTTCAGGGGGAGGAGTTCGCGGCTTCGACGCCGTTCCAATACTTCGCGGATCATGACGATCCGGAGATGGCGCGATCGGTGAAGGAGGGCAGGCGAGCGGAGTTCGCTGCATTCGGGTGGACGCCGGAGGAGATTCCCGATCCGGAGGATGTGGAGACGTTTCGCCGGTCGAAGCTGAAGTGGGATGAGGTGCATGAGGGACGGCATGCGGAGATGCTGGAGTGGTATCGCAGCTTGATTCAACTGAGGCATGGGTCTGCCTGGTTGAACGATGGGACGCCCGGGCAGACGAAGGCGTGGTTCGATGAAGACAAGAAGTGGCTGGTGATGGAGCGCGGAGTCGTGACGGTGATGTGCAATCTGGGGCCGGCGCCGGTGAAACTGGAGAATTCGCGTCGGCTCGCTGTGGTGCTGGCGTCGCGTAGCGATATCGGCGTGGCGGAAGACGGGGTGAGGCTGCCGCCGGACACGCTGGTCGTGCTTTCGGAGGAAAAGAGCAGACCGGATGAGACGAGCAAGTGAGAGTGTGTAGAATTTCTTCATCTCAAAATTCAGGTTGAAGGAAGTATCGTCCATGTCACTGAGTTCTCGCCGTTCGCTCTCTGGTGCGCTTGTTTTCGCGGGTTTGTTGATTGGGTCTTTCTTCGGTGGACATGCTGCGTCCGCGCAGACGGCGTTGCCTTCGTTGAGCGATCCGGCAATTTCGCCTGATGGGCATGAGATCGCATTTGTGTCGGGTGGAGACATCTGGACGGTGGCGGCGGGGGGCGGCGAGGCGCATCTGCTGGTGACGGATCCGGCGACGGAGTCGCGGCCGCTGTATTCGCCGGATGGAGCGAAGCTGGCGTTTGTTTCAACGCGAACGGGAGCGGGCGATATCTATGTACTAACGCTGGCGACCGGCGAGCTGATGCGGCTGACGTATTCGGACCGGCCGGACGGGCTGGATGCGTGGTCGCATGACGGCAAGTGGATTTACTTTACGTCGTCGGTGAACGATGTGGCGGGGCAGGGAGATATCTTTCGCGTGAGCTCGGCTGGCGGCACGCCGCTTGAGGTGAGCCGGGAGCGGTATCTGAATGAGTTTGAGAGCGCGCCGTCGCCGGATGGGCAGACGATCGTGCTGATGGCGAAGGGGCTGAGCAGCGCGCAGTGGTGGAGGAATGGGCACGCACATATCGATGAGACCGAGGTTTGGCTGAAGCCGGTGGCCGAGAGCGGCAAGTACCAAATGCTGCTGAAGGCGGATGCGAAACATGCCTGGCCTATGTGGTCGGCGGATGGCAAGACTCTGTTTTACATGGGTGACGGCTCGGGCGCGGAGAATATCTGGGTGGTACCGGTGGCGACGCCTACTTCCGCGAAGGAGTTGACGCATTTCAAGGAAGGACGCGTGTTGTGGCCGAGTATTGGAGACGGCGGCAAGACGATTGTGTTCGAGCGCAACTTTGCGATCTGGAAGATGGATACGGCGTCGGGCAAGGCGGAGCGGGTGCCGATTACGTTGCGTGGAGTTGCGGCTTCGCCGGGGGTGACGCATGTGACGGAGACGAACTTCAGCACGATGGCGTTGTCGCCTGATGGAAAGAAGATCGTTGTGATCGCGCATGGCGAGGTCTTTGCGGCTTCGGCGAAGGATGGAGGCGATGCAGAGAGGCTGACGCATACGGCGACGGCGGAGAGCGAGCCGGCGTGGTCGGCGGATTCGATGAAGGTGGTGTATCGCACGGAGGCTGGAACGGGTGAGGGAAGCGGGCACAGCCTGGTGATGTACGACTTTGGCACGGCGAAAGAGACGGCGTTGACGCAGGCGGGGAATGAAGACTCGAATCCACAATGGGCGCCGGACGGCAAGAGCATCGCTTATTTGCGGAATGACAAAGAGCTGCATGTTGTGACGGTTCCGGCGAAGGATGTTGCCGCGGCCGATCGCATGGTCGCGACGGGAGAGATGTCGAGGTCGGCGGTGACCTGGTCGCCGGACAGCCAGTGGATTGCTTTTACGATGGATGACAAGCGGTCGTTTCGCAATGTGAACGTGGTGCAGGCTGCGGGCGGGGAGTCGCATCCGGTAAGTTTTCTGGCCAACGGGCAGACGGGGTCGCGGATCGCGTGGTCGCCGGATGGGCGCTATCTGTTGTTCGATACGGCGCAGAGGAGCGAGCAGGTGCAGATTGCCCGGGTCGACCTGTTGCCGCATGTGCCGAAGTATCGGGAGGACGAGTTCCGCGACCTGTTTCGTCCGTCGAAGGCGCCGGGCACTCCATCGTCGCCGCAGACGCAGCCTGCGCCTGAGGTGACGCCCGAGCCGGGGCAGGAGAAGGCTGCGGCTCCGGCTGGTCCGGGGGCGGCGAATGCGCCGAAGAAAAAGCCTGAGCCGGTAAAGATTGTGTTCGAGGGGATTCGCGATCGGCTGACACTGCTGCCGCTTGGATTGAACGCGGAGGAGCCGGTGATCAGTGCCGATGGGAAGACGCTGCTGTTCGGCGCGCGGGTAGCGAATCAGGTTGGGCTGTATACCTACAATCTGGATGAGCTGGCGAAGGAGCCGCCGGTGGCGCGCCAGTTGACTTCGACACCGGGACGGAAGAGCGACTATGCGTTCACGCCGGATGGGAAGGAGGTCTTCTATCTGGAGAATGGCACAGTGAAGTCGATTACGCTGGAAGCGCGCATGCCGAAGACGATTGCGGTCAGCGCGCGGATGGAGGTCGACTTCGACGCGGAGAAGAAGGTAGTGTTCGACGAGGCGTGGGGGACGCTGAACCGGCGATTCTACGATGGAAAGTTCAACGGCAGGAACTGGTTGAAGCTGCAGGAGGAGTGGGCTCCGTATATTGCCGGCGTGAAGACGTCTGACGAGCTGCGCCGCGACATCAATCTGTTGATCGGCGAATTGAACTCGTCGCACTCGGGAATCAACCGGGGCATGGAACGGGGCAATGGGCCGCAGCCGGTGCAGGTTGGGAATCTCGGGTTGAGATTCGACCGCGAGGCATATGAGGCGGGCAAGGGCCTGGTGGTGCGTGAGGTGATTGCGCTGGGACCGGCGGCGATCGAAGGACCGATCAAGGCGGGCGACCGGCTGGTGAGCGTGAACGGCGAAGCCGTGGGGACGAAGAATCTCGACGGCATGTTGGAAGATACGGTGGGCAAGCGCGTGGTGCTGGGAATTGAAACGGCGGGCAAGACGCGCGATGCGGTGGTGCGGCCGGTGTCGTCGACTGCGGCGGTGGGCCTGCTGTACCGGCAATGGGTGGAGAGCCGGCGTGCGCTGGTGGATCGGGTGAGCGGCGGCAAGATCGGCTATGTGCATCTGGCCGATATGAGCGACGCGTCGCTGCAGCAGCTCTATCTCGATCTCGATGCGCAGAATGAGGCGAAGCAGGGTGTGGTGGTCGATGTGCGGAATAACAACGGCGGCTATATCAACGGATATGCGCTGGATGTATTTACGCGCAAGAACTACCTGATGATGACGCAGCGCGGGGAGACGGCGGTTCCTTCGCGGCAGGCACTGGGGCAACGCGCGCTTGGATTGCCGACGGTGCTGGTGACGAACGAATCGTCGCTGTCGGATGCGGAGGACTTCACCGAGGGCTATCGCGCGCTGAAGCTGGGCAAGGTGGTGGGAGAACCGACCGCGGGTTGGATCATCTTCACGGGGGCCCAGCCGCTGATCGACGGGTCGACGGTGCGGGTTCCGGGATCGCGAATCCAGGACATGCGGGGGCAGACCATGGAGATGCATCCGCGGCCCGTGGATGTTGAGGTGGAACGTCCTCTGGGCGAGACAGAGAATGGTTCGGATGCCCAACTGGAACGCGCGGTGAAGGAGTTGGTGGGCGCCCAATAAATCGAGCGCAGCGGTGAGACAGGTATCATAGAGAATGGCGTCGGTTCGCCGCGCAAGCCTCTTCGCTTTAGTTTCGTCCGATTCAATACGAGAGTATTGTTTCCAGATGGAAACTTTTAGGTTGCTGATTCGTCTTCTTTAGTGACCGCCGACCTCAAAGCGAATCGATCTGAGGCGACCACCGCAAACTAGCATCCAATCTGAGGGGTTAAGACGATGTTGAAGGAATTCGGTGTACTCCGGACTGCCGCGCTGAGTGCGAGCCTGATGCTGATTCCGGCGATGTCTGTTGCCGGAGAGGCGCCGATGGCGCAGGCGCAGGCTGCTGCGGCGCGTCAGTTGGGGACGGTGACCGCTGTTGCCGGCAACAGTCTCACGCTGAAGACGGACGCGGGACAGACGGTTACGGTCAGTGTTGCCGATGGAGCTCGCATTCTGCAACTGGCGCCGGGCAGCACCGATCTGAAGACGGCGCAGGCGATCGCGTTGAAAGACATTGCGACGGGCGACCGTGTGCTGGTGAATGGCAAGGCTGGAGAAGATGCAGGCGCGTTTACCGCGTCGCGCGTGATCCTGATGAAGTCGACTGACATTGCGCAGAAGCACCAGGCGGAAGCGGCGGATTGGCAGAAGCGCGGAAGCGGCGGGATTGTGAGCGCGGTGGATGCTGGAACCGGCACTCTGACGATTGCGGTAGGGCCGAGGAAGGTGGAGGTGAATACTTCCGGCAAGACGCAGTTCCGGCGATATGCCGGCGACTCGGTGAAGTTTGAGGACGCGAAGCCAGGAACGCTGGCGCAGATTCAGGCAGGAGATCAGCTTCGGGTGCTCGGGACCAAGTCTGACGATGGGTCGTCGATTCAGGCGGAAGAGGTCGTCAGCGGCTCATTCAAGAACCTTGCGGGACTGATCGCAAGCATCGATGCGGCCAATGGAACGCTGACACTGAAGGACCTGGCGACGAAGAAGACGATCACGGTGGCGATTACGGCTAACTCGAATGTGCGCGCACTGCCTCCTCAGGCTGCGGCGATGTTTGCCGCACGGGCGAAGGGCGGCGGGACCGGGGCTGGAGCGCCTGAGCGGACGGCAGGACAGGCGGGCGCAGCCGGGGCAGGACGGTCAGGAGGCATGGGGCGGACCGCGGGCGGGGACCTCTCGCAACTGGTGAGCCGGTTGCCTAACAAGACGATTGCGGATCTGAAGGTGGGCGACGCGGTAATGATTGTGGCGTCGCAATCGGACCCGGGCAGTTCGACGGTGACGGCGGTGACTTTGCTGTCGGGAGTTGAGCCGATTCTGGCGGCGACGCCGGGGGCTCCTTCGATGACGCTGTCGCCATGGAATATCGGCGGCGACGCACCCGAGGGCGGCGGCGGACAATAGTTGTTTATGTGACCTATGAACAGTAAGGATAGAAGTGAAGCTTTTTGAGGAGCAGGGATGTCATTTCGCGCAATTTTGAAGTTTGTTTTGCTTTTTTTTATCGCTGGGATGCCGATGGTTGCGAGTGCCCAGCAGACTGGAGCTACAGTGCGCGGGTTGGTCGCCGATCCTGAGAATGCGGTGATCCCGGGAGCGACCGTGACCTTGACTCCGGCCGCCGGCAAGGCGCTGCTGACAGAATCGGAGACGGATGGAACGTATGTGCTGCGCAATGTGCCGGCGGGGACATATTCGGTTACGGTGACGATGCCCGGCTTCGCCTCTTTTGTAAAAATGGGGGTGAAGATTACCGCGGGCCAGGCATTGACGATGGACGTTAAGATGACGATCCAAGAGCAGCAGCAGGAGGTCAATGTCACAACATCTGCGGCGCAGGTGAGCGTCGATGCCGACAGCAATGCCAGCTCGACGGTACTGAAGGGCAAGGATCTCGACGCACTTTCGGATGATCCCGATGAACTGTCATCGGAGCTGACCGCGCTGGCGGGACCTGCGGCGGGGCCGAACGGCGGGCAGATTTACGTGGATGGATTCACCGGAGGACAACTTCCTCCGAAGTCATCAATTCGCGAGATCCGGGTCAATCAGAATCCGTTTTCGGCGCAGTACGATCGCCTGGGCTATGGGCGCGTCGAGGTTTTCACCAAGCCGGGGACGGACAAGTTTCATGGGCAGTTCAATCTTCAGGGGATCACTTCGGCGTTGAACTCCGACAATCCGCTGTTGAACAAATTCAACAGCCCAGGGCAGCCGGAGCAGACACAGCCGCCGTACCATACGATTTTTGTCCTGGGAAATCTGTCAGGTCCGCTGACGAAGAACGCGTCGTTTTCGGTTTCGGGTTCGCATCGCGCCATTCAGGACAATAGCCTGGTAAGTGCAACGATTTTTAATCCGACGAATCTGGGGGACACAACGCTTGATTGCCCTGTGGGCCAGATCATCTGCAACTATTCTGTTGCGAATCCCGCGCCGCAATCAAGAACCGACATTACTCCGCGACTCGATTTTGCTCTCGGAGAGAAAAATACGCTGACGACGCGATTCCAATACGAGCAGAATGACCAGAACAATGTCGGGGTTGGGGGATTGGTTCTACCCGACTCGGGTTATAACTCAAGCACTGCGGAGACGACGATCCAGGTGGTCGATACGCAGATTGTGAGCGCGCGGGTCATTAATGAGACGCGATTTGAGTATCAACGCGAGACGGCGAGTGAGAAGGCTCTCAGCACGACGCCATTCGTCTCCGTCTCCGGAGATTTTCAAGGGGGCGGCGCTCCGACCGGCAATTCGTCGACGACGGAGAATCATTTTGAAGGGCAGAACTATACCTCGGTTCAACTGGCGAAGAATTTTATCCGTATGGGCGTGAGGCTGCGCTCCACGGGAGAGTTGAACACGACCAACGCAGGAACCAACGGTTCCTTCAGCTACAACTGCCTGCTGGCGAGCGGCTGTCCCACTGCAGCGTCCTACGAGGCAAACCAGGCCAGCCAGTTCAGCATTTCCCAGATCCTTCATCCGGTCAACGCGACGATGGTCGATCTTGGTATATATGCCGAGGACGATTGGAAGGCGCGTCCGAATCTGTCGATCAGCTACGGTATTCGGTACGAGACGCAGAACCATATTACGGATCATCACGATTTTGCGCCGCGGGTCTCGCTTCGCTGGGGCGTGGGCAGGGCGAACAGCACTCCAAAGACTGTATTGAATACCGGATTCGGAATCTTCTATGATCGTTTTCAGCTGGCGAATGTTGTCACCACGTTTGAGTCGAATGGACTGAACCAGATTCAGACGCAGATTGTGAATCCGAACGTGGCGTGCACGCCGCAAAACATCTCGGCTTGCCTGGGATCGGCGACACCGGGAAATAAGACGGTGCAGGCGTCGTCGAATCTGAGTGCCCCATATACGCTGCACTACGCGGTTGGGGTGGATCAACAGCTCTTCCGGGGAGCGACGCTGTCCTTGAATTACGTGATCGCGTCTGGCGTGCATCAGTTTTACACGGCGAATCTGAACTCGCCGGTGAATGGCGTTTTTCCGAATCCTCCAACGCCGGGCAATCACGCGGCGATTCGGGATACCTACGAATCCGGCGGTGTTTTTCACCAGCAGCAATTGATCGCGAATGTGAACATTCGTCCGAACCGGATCTGGTCGCTTTCGGGTTATGGCGTGTTCAACACGGCAAAGGCCGATACCGGCACGATCAATACCTTTCCATCTATCGATCCTTACAATATTGGAAAAGATTACGGGCGGGCGGTCTTCGATGTCCGCTACAGGCTGTTCATGTATGGGAGTCTGTCGCTTCCCCACGCGATCAGCGTAAGCCCTCTGCTGATTTTCTCTGCGGGAACGCCGTATAACATCACCACCGGCAGCGACCTGAACAACGATGGTCAATTCAACGACAGGCCTATGTTCGGTCCATCCAATGGGGTTGCGCCGGGTATTGCTGGAACGAACACGATTGCCGGTTGCGGCAGTTTCGTCGCTCCACCTCCCAATACGCCCTACACACCAATTCCAATCAATTACTGCACGGGGCCAAACCAGTTCACGACCAATCTCCGGATTACCAAGACGATTGGATTTGGAGAATCGACCGGCGCACCGGCTGGAGGGTCAGGTGGTAGTGGCGGAAATCGGGGTGGCCCGCCCGTGGGCGGCCGGGGTCCCGGTCCGGGTGGTGGTGGCGGCGGGCGAGGTGGTGGCGGTGGCGGCTTTTTCGGCGGCGCCGGTGGCGGCACAGGGAAGCGGTACAACCTCGCTTTCGGTCTTCAGGTATTCAACCTGTTCAACAACCTCGACCTTTCCACGCCGAACGGAGTTCTGACGTCACAGAAGTTTGGCCAGTCGACCCAGTTGGCGGGACGGCCGTTCACTACGAACTCGGCTCTGCGCCAGTTCTCGCTGCAAACGTCGTTTACTTTCTAAGATTCTACGGAGCGTAAAAGAGCGCAACCTTGCAGCAGGTTGCGCTCTTTTTCTTTTTGAATTGCCGTCGAGGGCAAGTTATTTTGGTGACTTGAAGTTTTTCTTGAGGGTCTGCCAGCAGGTGTAGTACTCGTGCTGGCGTGCGGCTGTGTCCATGGCGAACTTTGTGGGACGGCAGACGAAGCGAGTCTCGAACATGAATGCGAGAGTTCCGTCGAGCTTCACTGGCTTGAGTTCGGCGGCGCTGGCGCGGGCGAAGGTCTCGGCGTCGGGGCCGTGTCCGCTCATGCAATTGTGCAAGCTGGCTCCGCCTGGGGTAAAACCTTCGGCTTTGGCGTCGTATTCGCCCTGGATGAGGCCCATGAACTCGTTCATGAAGTTGCGATGGAACCAGGGTGGCCGGAAGGTGTGTTCAGCGACGATCCAGCGCGGAGGAAAGATGGCGAAATCCACGTTGGCTGTACCGGGGATTTCGCTGGGCGAGGTGAGTACGGTGTAGATGGACGGGTCCGGATGATCGAAGGTCACCGAGTTGATGCAGTTGAAGCGAGACAGATCGTATTTGCAGGGCGCGTAGTTGCCGTGCCAGGCGACAACGTCGAGCGGCGAGTGGTCGAATTCCGTCGCCCAGAGATTTCCCTGGAATTTTGCGACGACCTGAAATTTGGCCTTGTCGCGATCATCGTAGGCGGCGTGGGGGGTGAGAAAGTCGCGACTGTTGGCCAAGCCGTTTGCGCCGATGGCCCCCAGCTCCGGAAGACGAAGACTTGCACCGTAATTTTCAAGGAGATAACCGCGGGCTTTCTTATCGCGGAGCTCGACGCGGAACTTAATCCCGCGGGGCACGATGGCGATCTCGCCGGGGTCGACATTGAGGATGCCGAGTTCGGTATGCAGGATGATGCGACCGAGCTGGGGGACGAAGAGCAATTCGCCATCTGCGGAATAGAAGAAGCGATCGGTCATGCTCCTGTTGGCGGCGTAGATGTGGATGGCGACTCCGGATTGCATGGCGAGATCGCCATTGCCGGCGAGTGTCGTCAGGCCGTCGATGAAATCGGTGGGTTTGCTTGGTAGCGGGAGCGGATCCCAGCGGAGTTGGCTGGGCGTCGTCTCTACCTCGTTGAACGGGCTGGACCGAACCATGCCGTTGTCGATGCGCTCGTAGGGTTTGTGCATGACAGAGGGCCGAATGCGATAGGTCCAGGTGCGCCGGTTCAGCAGGCGTGGCGCCGTGAAGGGGCTGCCGCTCAACTGCTCGGTATAGAGGCCGAGCGGAGCTTTCTGGGGGGCGTTCTGGCCAACGGGAAGGGCGCCTCGTGCAGCCTCGGTAGCGAACTCGTTGCCGAAGCCGGAGAAGTATTTGAGATCGAGCATAGGGTCCTCTTTACGGAGATAGATCTGGGTCAGCGAATTTTCCCGACGTACAAAGGGTACTTCCCAGGAACACCGTAGCTTAACCGAAAACAGGGGTCCTGTGCTTGGCGGAGATCAACGCGGGGCTTGCCCGTCCGCTGTGGAGACTAAATTTTGCTTGTGGGGCTCGCTCGCGGAGCCGGCTGAAGCGATGACGACGGTCTTGGCATTGAGAAACTCGCGCATACCTGCGGCGGACAATTCTCGTCCGTAGCCGGAGCGTTTGATGCCACCGAAGGGCAGGCGGGGATCGCTGGCCACCATGGTATTGAGAAAGACGCCTCCGCATTGCAGATCGGAGACGAACCGTTGCTGTTCGGCGGGGTCGCGTGTCCAGGCGGAGGCGCAAAGGCCGAAGGGTGTGTCGTTGGCGATTTCGATCGCCTCGCGGATATCCTGCACGCGAAACAGCATGGCGACAGGCCCGAAGAGTTCTTCGCGGTAGACAGTCGAGGTGCGGGGGACGCCAGTGAGGACTGTAGGTTCGAAGTAATTGCCCTCGCCGACCATGCGCTCGCCGCCAGTAAGTATGCGCGCGCCGGCCTGGGTTGCTGCTTTGAGCTGAGCCTCGAGCTGTTCGACGAGGCGGACAGTCGCGAGCGGACCGATCTCGACTCCTTCTTTCATCGGATCGCCGACCTGCATGGCTTCCATGCCCTTCACGAACTGCGCTTCGAAGGCATCATAGATTTCGTCGGCCACGATGAAGCGTTTTGCGGCAATGCAGGATTGGCCGCTGTTAACACAACGCGCGCGGACCGCGGTTGAGGTGGCGAGGTCGAGATCGGCTGACGGCATGACGATGAAAGGATCACTGCCGCCAAGCTCAAGCACGGATTTTTTGATGAGCCAACCGGCCTGTGCCGCTACTGCGCGGCCGGCAGTTTCGCTGCCGGTAAGAGTCACCGCGGCGATTCGCTCATCGCTGAGAACCGCTTCGACCTGGGTGACCTCAAGCAGCAGTGTCTGGAAGGAGCCTCGTGGAAAGCCTGCGCGGCGAACCAAAGACTCAATCATGAGAGCGCATTGGGGAACATTCGACGCATGTTTGAGCAAAGCGACGTTTCCTGCCATCAACGCAGGCACGAGGAAGCGAAAGACCTGCCAGAAGGGAAAGTTCCAAGGCATTACGGCCAGAACGACTCCGATCGGATCCCAACGCACGTAACTGTGGTTGTGATCGGTGGGAATCGACTCCGATGCGAGGATGGGAGCCGCATGTTCGGCATAGTAGAGACAGACGTCGGCACACTTCAGGATTTCGAGGCGGGCGGCTTCGAGCGGCTTTCCCATCTCGACCGTGATCAAAGTGGCAAGCTCTTCGGTTTCGTTCTCCAGAATTGATGCGAGCTTGCGCATGCATAGCGTGCGGTGCTCCAACGGAACGCCTGCGTAGAGACGGAATGCATCAGCGGCCAGGCCAATTTTTTGACGAGCGGCGGCCTCGGTGAGCGGTTCGAAACTGCGAAGCAGCTTATTGGTTGCCGGATTGATCGATTCGATAGCCATGCGGGTTTGACCTTACTCTGATGCTAGCTTAGCAAGAGCGCGGGCCAGCACCTGTGCTCCCAGAGCGATATGGGCGGGCGAGGCATATTCGTCCGGCCGGTGACTGACGCCGTTGCGGCATGGGATAAAGATCATCGCGATGGGCGCGATGCGGGCCATGAAGAGCGAATCGTGGTAGGCGCGGCTCACCATTTTCCTATAAGCAATTCCTTGTTGCGCGCAGATTTCTTCCAAAAGCTGAACGATCTGGGAGGATGATTGCGCCGGAGGGTCGGCGTTGACCAATTCTTCTGCGATGATGATTTTCCGGCGTTGGCGCAGGTCTTCGCAATCGGCCCGGACAGCTCGCATCACGGCTTCGCGACGGGATGCGTCGGTGTCGCGGATATCCAGTTGCAGGATGACCCGGCTGGGAACACTGTTGACTGCACCGGGATGGACATCGCAGGTGCCGACGGTGGCGACCGTGTCGATTGCCCCGGTGGCGAGGGCGTGTTTTTCGATAGAGAGAATGAGCTCGGCGGCGGCGCATAACGCGTCTTTACGGTCGGGCATCAGGAGCGCTCCGGCGTGGCCGCCCAAGCCGGTAATGGTGAAGCGATAGCCTGCCGGAGCCGCAATATCGGTGACAATGCCAATGGGAATATTCTCGCGCTCGAGCAGCGGCCCCTGTTCGATGTGCAGCTCGATCCATGCGTGATAGCGACCGGACGGAAGACCCACCGAAGAAAGAGGGCCTGCAAAACCTGCCGCAGTGCGCACGGCGCTCAACGGGGCTTCTTCTTTGTCCTGCAGCGAGTCGGCGCGGTCAGGGTCGAGAGTGCCGGAAAGAAGCCGGCTGCCTAGACAGCCTATGCCGAACCGAGTCGGCTCCTCTGAGGTGAACATGATGAGTTCGATGGTACGGCGAGGGCTCAGTCCGGAACGCTTGAGCGCTCGCATCGCTTCGAGCCCGCCTAGAACTCCAACCGTGCCGTCATACATACCAGCATGCGGGATGGCATCGGTGTGGGACCCGGTGGCTACCGCCGGAAGATTCGGTTCGGTGCCGGCCCAGCGGAGAAAGATGTTGCCTACAGCGTCGTCGCGTACTTGAAAGCCTTCGGCGAGGGCAAGCTCTTTCAGCCATGCACGCGCGCGAAGGTCATCGTTGGAGAAGACGACACGGGTGACCGCGGTACCGTCGGTTGCAGATTCGGCACTGGTCAATCCAGCGAGAGTATGGAGCTCGGTTAGCAATCGGGCCTGGTCAATCTCAATTTGCATAGACAAAATCTTCGCCTTCGGACGCGCCGCGTCTAAAAAGAAATTTTTAGACTAGCGGGTGTCTGTTCCAGTCTTTGTAGATCAAATATTTCGCGGGGCCCTTACCGATCGCTCCAAACCACTGCGGGCAAAAGGGACCCATCCAAACGAAATCGCCGGCGGTGACCGGGTACCAGTGATCGCCAAGCCGATAGATGCCGCCGCCCTCCAACATCAGAAGACCATGCTCCATGATGTGAACCTCGACCATGCTTAGCGCGGCGCCGGGTTGATAGGTCATCGTGTTGACGGCGAAGTCGAAGGAGGAAGAGCCGGGCAGCAGACCGCGGACCTGGAGATCAGGGTCGTCGTTGAGTGGAACGGAGAGTATCTTGTCTTCGTGACCGACGAGAACTTCCGGCGGAAGTACGGACGCGAGGGTCTCGTAGGGCTTTTCAATGACGGCAAGCCGCGTCGCCTGTTGTCCGGTCAAAGTATGGGGGGTGTCCTCTGGAATGTAGGCAAAGCTACCGGCACTCAATGTCTGGAATGTCGTGTTTGTGGCGAAGTCGGCGGCTCCTTCCAGCACATAGAGGAACCGCTGGTTCGAGGTTGGGCCGAGACTGCCGCCCGGTTCGAGCTCTGCTGTGTATTGTGTGAACGCCGCGCCGGCTGCGGGCGAGATGTGCACGACGGCGGTCGCCCGATCCATACCCGGCAACACGGTGCGGACGAACGTGTCCGGCGTGTGCAGGAGATGATCGCGCTGGTTGGTGCTGCGGGTTTGTCCGAGCTTATGCATGGCCATCCTTGAACTCTTTTCTATCATCGCGCAACCGCGCAAGGAACTCCATCGCCGTAGCCAGGGCCGCTTCTACATCTTGTGGCAACACGCTTTCGTCCGGATGATGGCTGAGACCTCCGGGGCTGCGAAGAAAGAGCATGGTTGAAGGAAGGACGGGCGCAAGAATCATCGCGTCGTGGCCGGCGCCGCTGACGATTGTGCGACTGGGAAACCCTGCTTGAGTTGCGGCGTTTTGCAGCATTGATGTCAAGTGACGATCCAACAGGACAGCGGATTGGTCAAGCTGTGTGCGGGTTGTGACCGATACGCCACGTTCATCAGCGGCCCTTTCGGCGGACTGGAGCATTGCCACAACAGCTGCTTTACGAATCGCATCATCGGCATGACGTACATCGAGGGAAGCCACTACTCGTCCGGCGATGACATTTCCGGCGCCTGGCGAGACTTCCAATCTGCCTGTCGTCGCGACAAGACCCTGATGAGAGCGAGCATAATTTTCGACCGCGACAATCCAGTCGGCAGCGGCGGCCATCGCGTCATGACGCAGATGCATGGGAGTAGTTCCGGCATGGTTGGCCTCTCCGGCGAAGAAGAGTTCCAGGCGAGTCTGGCCAACGAGCGCTTCGACAATTCCAATCGATGCGTTGTCATTCTCGAGAATGGGCCCCTGTTCAATATGAAACTCGATATAAGCGAAGGACTCGGGCGATAAGACGGCTGCAGGAAGTTTAGCTGGATCGAGGCCGTAAGCCTCGATAGCCTGCCGAATACTGATGCCCATTCGATCGGTGCGTGCGAGCGTTTCCTCATCGAGCTTGTTCACCAGCGCCAGGCTTCCCAGGAAAGGTTTGCTGAAGCGCACACCTTCTTCTTCTGAGAAACCGATGACTTCGATGGCGAAGGGAAGATGTTGTTCCTGCAACTCTTCAACGATGGCGAGGCCCAAAACAACTCCCAGGACCCCGTCGAAAGCCCCGGCATTGGGAACCGTATCGAGATGGGAGCCGATCAGGAGACGTGGCGAATCCGGCATAGAGCCAGGCCAGAGGCCCCGTAGATTACCAATGGCATCGACGTGTACGGTCATGCCGGCGGCTTCCATCCAGGAACGCAGCAGTGAGTGAACGGTATGCATGGGCGGCGTCAGAAAAAGGCGCGTGGTTTCGCCCGGGACCTCCGTGCAGCTCGCGATCTGCCGGCAGCGGGCGACGACGCGAGAAGCGCGATCTGTCTTGTTGCCTGCCATAGTTGCTCGTCGGGTCCGTCTCAAGCTTTGCGCCGGACACGCGCTTCGATATATCCGTGCGGCTCATCCGTCGGAACAAAGATTTCGTTTGGATTGTCCTGATCGAATCGTGAGAGATCCACCAGAAGACAATGCTTGTTTGGCATGACGATCTCGATTTCATCGATTTCAGATACAGCCTCGAGCGCGGTCTCGGCCATTGCGTAAAGTGTCTGCTGGACGGACTTGCTGTCGTGATTGGCGAATGCGCGAAGCATGGTCTCGCGTAGTTTTACACGTATGCAGTCAAAGGGAAGATCAGGGGAGATGTATCGCCATGTCGCGATGACGGCGGTGCCGAAGAGACGGTCCTTTGTCTCTGGCAACGTCGTCAGGGAATCCTTGATATAACCTTCGAAAGCGGAGTGTGCAGTCTTGAGAATAACTAAATTGTCGAGCCCTGAATGAACCTGAAAAGGTCCCCCCTGCGCGCGTTCGGCATTTGTGGTTTGAAGCTCGCCGCTGCCGCGCATGAACGAGCTGGGATGCGGTTTGCCATCAACTGTGAGGCGTTTCCACAGAGCGCTTTCGACTCGTACCGAAACGGATTCGACCTGCGGATTGCGCCCCAACAAAAAGTCGACGAGTTCCTGAGCGTAGTCTTCCATCGCTGTCGCCTTTGAACTTCGCGCGATGGAGTAGACCGTGTTCTTCATCGTGTCCGTCGGTAGAATTTTGCTGTTGTCTCCGTGAAGGTGCGCGGAATCGAAGTCACCTTTGAGGAGCACTTGCACCGTCCATTCACGTAAATCCTGACCTTGATCGTTACCTGTCACCTTCATCAGGCGAATGCGGGATTTTCCATAGCGATTTTCGGCGAGCTCGATCATCGGTTCAACTTCCTCGGTAGGTGGTGTAGCCGTTCGCGGTCAGAAGCAAGGGGATATGATAGTGCTCCTGTCCTTCAGACGCCGTAAAGACGATTTCAATATAAGGATAGAGCCCTTCGAGCTGGTTCTGCCGATAGTAGGCTGCCGTTTCGAAGCGGATACGATATGTACCGGGCTGAAGCGTCTGCCCTTGCGGCAGTAGATTTCCGCAGCGGCCATCGGCATCGGTGATGGTGTCGTTGAGCCGAGACCAGATACCATTTGTCATGCAGGCAAGAGAGACGGCAACTCCAGCCGCCTGATGGCCGAGCGCCGTGTCGAGAATATGTGTTGAGATGCCCATAATTACGCGGCCTCCAGCCAACGGGTGAGACGAAGCGATGTGATCTGCCGTTGCTGTTCGGCCGCTTCCCGCAGCTCGGTCGCAGTGTCGTTCTGCATTCTTGCTTCGAGGATTGCCAGGACTTCATCGACGCTTTTTCCCGCTGCACAGACGATAAAGATTCGGCCGAATTTTTGTTCGTAGCGCCGATTTGCTTCCTCGAGCGCGAGCTTGGACTGATTGTTTGCGAGAAGTGCGGTGCGTTGTTCCTGGGCAGACCAGTTTAAGGATTCTTCGGTCGCGTGGCTTTGCGCGCGCTTCTGGCCGATGCGGGGATGGCTGTTGAACGCTTCCTGCCATGCTTCGCTGGTCTGCGCAAGCCAGATGGCGGAGGAGACCTCGATCAGCGACGCTTCTTCTGTGATTGGTCTTCGAGCCGCGAGAGCAACCGCCCATGTCTGGGAACCGCAGCAGGGAAGCACCTCACGGGCGGCGCTGCCAGGGTCGAGCGAATTCCATCGAGCGAGAACCTTGTTCATCTTCGTCTGCTTACTATAGCGTGAGCTCACGTCCCAAGGGTTTCAGTGCGAAGCTGCCCTCCTGGTAAGCGGCCTCTCCGCGCAGGTAAGTGGCCTTCACCGTTCCGCGCAGAGATTCGTTGAGATACGGCGAGATGGGGTGCCGGTAGTAGAGTCTCTCCGTAGTGACGGCAAACTCCGACTCCGTATCGAAGATAATGAAATTCGCGTCGCGACCGGCTGCGAGCGACCCCGCCCGATGGCTGATTCCGGCGAGAGCCGCAGGCGCACTGCTCATCCAGCGAACGATGTCATCGAGCGAAAAACCGCGGTGGCGGCATTCTGTATGGATTACGGCAAGCGCAAGGGAGAGGCCGGCAATTCCGCCCCAGGCGAGGTCGAAGCGGCCGGTGTCAAGTTGTTTCAGCGCGGGAGGGCAGGGCGAGTGATCGGTGACGATCATGTCGATAATGCCATCGCGGAGCCCATGCCATAACTGCTGCCGGTTTTCCCTGCCACGAATCGGCGGAGCGCATTTCAACAACGTGGCGCCGTCGGCGATCTCTTCAGCGGCGAAGTGCAGATAGTGAGGACAGGTCTCGACCGTGATGGGCAGGCCTTCGGCGCGTGCGGCTCGGAGTTCTCGCAGAGCGAGGGCAGTGGAGAGATGAACGATATGCAGGCGAAAACTATATTGACGGCAGAGCTGGATCATCAGGCGAATAGCTTCGAGTTCCGCCTGATCCGGGCGCGAGGCAAGATAGGTTGCATAGCTTCGCCAGTCAGCGTTTCTCAGCTGGTCCATCGCCGCCTCGATTGGTCCAGCTAATTCCGCATGAACGAGAAGCGGGAGGCCGGATTCGGCGATAAGGGGAAGTGCGGCTTCCAATTGCTGCCGGTCGATCATGGTGAAGCCATCGCAGCCGGGATAGATGAGGAAGCATTTGAAGCCGGGAACTCCGGCGCGCGCGAGCGGCAGGATATGTTGCCGGTTATCCGCGACCGCTCCGCCCCAGGGTGCCCAATCGACGTAAGACTCGCCTTGTGCGGCGGAGCGCTTCTCTTCAAGTGCGGCGACGGTGGTGGTTTCGGGCAGGCAGTTAAGAGGCATGTCGACCAGAGTTGTGTAGCCGCCGGCTGCAGCAGCCCGTGTGGCTGTTCTGAATCCTTCCCATTCCGTGCGTCCAGGCTGGTTGATGTGAACGTGCGTGTCGATCAGGCCCGGCAGCAACGCATCGCTTCCGCAGTCGTGCGTGACAGCACCGGCTGGAATCTCAGAAGGCTGGCAAATGCCCATTATCTTCTCGCCTTCCACGAGCAACGCACCGGGTTGCGTACCTTGTGGCGTGACAATGCGTTTCGAGATGAAGGCATGTGCCATAATTTGATCAGTCCCCGACTCTCGCTGGTTTAAAACGTGCACTAAGGATACCGAGCTGAATGCAAGGCAATCCAATTTTTATGGAAAGAGCGATCGCGCTCGCGACGGAGAACGTCATCTCGGGGCGCGGCGGGCCCTTTGGCGCGGTCATCGTGCGAGGAGGGAATCTTGTTGCGACCGGTGCGAATCTCGTCACGGCAAGCAATGACCCGACGGCTCATGGCGAGATTGTAGCAATTCGCAATGCGTGTACTGCGCTTCAAAGTTTTCAACTTAAAGGCTGCCATATCTATACCAGTTGCGAGCCCTGCCCGATGTGCCTGGCTGCAATCTACTGGGCGCGATGCGATGCGATTTTTTACGGAAGCCGCGCTGCCGATGCGGCTGCTGCGGGCTTTGATGACGCTTTCCTTTACGAAGAAATGAAGACGCCGATCAACCGACGAAAAATTCCCACGGTGAATCTGCTGCCGGAGCAGGCAATTTCAAGCTTTGACGCATGGCGCGCTCAGGCCGGCAGAATCGACTACTAAGGAATGGCAATGAAGCAGAAAAAACAGGCTGCGCTCAAGAAGACGAAAGCCAACCACGTCGTCAAAGTGGCGTTGCTTGGATTTGGAACTGTGGGTAGTTCGGTTGTGCGCGTGCTCACAACTTCAAAATTTCCGAACCTGGAACTTACCCACGTCTTCAATCGAAATGTAGAACGGAAGCGCAGTTCTCCTGAGGCAGATCTGGTTCCCGCTTCAGTGATCTGGACCGACAACATCGATGTGATTCTGCGATCTGATGTCGATATTATCGTCGAACTGATGGGCGGTTTGAACCCTGTTGAAGGGTGGTTGCGTAAGGCTTTGGCTGCCGGTAAGGCGGTCGTGACAGCGAATAAACAGCTCATCGCTTATCGTGGTTCGAGCCTTGCAAAACTTGCAGCGAAGCACAAAGTTCATCTAGTGCATGGGGCGGCGGTCGCGGGTGGTGTTCCGGTGATTCCGGGCGTGCTGCAGGGACTGTCCGGGGATCGGGTGACCAGGCTGAGCGGCATCGTCAACGGCACCTGCAATTACATCCTGAGCCGCATGGAAGCCGGGGCCGATTATGCGACGGTGCTGGCCGATGCGCAGCAGCTTGGCTATGCGGAATCGGATCCATCCGCTGACGTTGATGGCTTCGATGCGCGAGCGAAACTCTGTATTCTGTCGCGAATTGCAATGCATGCGGAACTCGATCCGGATGCGGTCGCGACGCAGACCATCTCGACGATTGAGGCTATCGATTTTTCGTATGCGAAGGAGCTGAATTGCACAATACGCCAAGTCTCGCGCGCGGAGCTGGACGGTAGATTGATGCATGCCCGGGTGGCGCCGATGCTGGTTCCACTTGCTTCGCCTATGGCGTGGTCGCATGGCACGCAGAACATGGTTGTGGTCAGTGGAAGTTACGGCGGCGATGTTGTCTTCTCCGGGCATGGAGCGGGCGGAGAGCCTACCGCAGTCGCTGTTGTCTCCGATCTGCTGGCGGTCGCGCAAGGATGCAAGTCGGTGGAGCTGCCGGTGAGGAGGCGTGAGGTGACTGGCGATTTTCTGGCTCCGCACTATCTTCGCTTCGTTGTCGACGACAAGCCGGGAATCGTCTTTGCCATTTCTGGCGCGCTCTCGAAGGTTGGCGTCAATATCGATTCTCTGTTGCAACGGCGCGGTTATCCGAAACATCGGCTGCCTTTTGTTGTAACGACAGAGCCGTGCCTGACCTCTACGATCGAGAAGGCGTTGGCCTCGGTGGCGCGGATGGACTGCATGCTGGAGCGGCCGCTCTGCCTGCAGATGCTTGAAATCGAAGACAAGGCGGAGTAGGCAGAATGCAGATACAGCGTGCTTTTAGCGTAGTTCGATGGTGTCTGCTGGCCGTCATTCTGTCGGCGGGATTGGCGCTGGGTCAGGATCCGACGCCGGTCATCACGGTGGCCAATCCGCCGAACACCGCGGCCCAGCAAGCCAAGCACTACGTTGTGCTGGTGTCGCTCGATGGTTTGCGCTACGACTATCCTCGACGTTACGGCGCGACGCATCTTCTGAAACTTGGTTTCAAAGGGGCGAGCGCTCCTGAAGGCATGTTGCCTTCGTATCCGTCGCTTACCTTTCCCAACCACATCAGTATTGTTACCGGTCTCTACCCCGAGCACCATGGCATCGTCGCCAATAGTTTCTGGGATCCCCTACGTGAACAGACTTATGTCTACACGCAATCACAGTCCAACAGCGACGGCAGCTGGTATGGCGGTACGCCTCTGTGGGTGCTGGCGGAGCAGCAGGGGATGCGGTCGGCCTGCCTCTTCTGGCCTGGTTCGGAGGCGGAGATCCAGGGCAAGCGGCCTTCGTATTACCTGCACTTCGATGACAAGCTGGATGATGAAAAGCGTGTCGACCAGGTGGTCGCGTGGCTGAAACTTGCGCCCGAGCTTCGTCCGCATTTCATCACTCTCTACTATTCCAATGTCGACCATGCCGGGCACAACTACGGCCCCGACTCCGATGAGGTGCGGGCGGCTGTTCATCATGTGGACGCCATGATTGGCGACCTGGAGACGAAGATCGCCGCGTTGCACCTTCCCGTCGATATCGTCGTGGTCGCCGACCACGGCATGGTTACGTTGCAGGGCGACCCGGTGACGCTCTCGGACTTTGCCGACCTGAGCGAGTTTCACACGGAGGGCGCATTGCTTTATCCGAAGCCGGATGCGGATGTGCAGGAGACCTATGAAGAGTTCCTCGCGCATCCCGATCCACGGTTCAAAGTGTATCGGCGGGCGGACATGCCGGCTTCGCTCCACTTCGACGCGAACCCGCGCGAGGGCGACCCGGTGATCGTGCCGAGCGGGCCATTCACCCTGCGCGCCAACGCGGCTTCGTCCGGGGGCGAGCGCACGAACAGGAACCGCGGCGGGCATGGCTTCAACCCGCGCACGATGCCGGAGATGAAGGCGATCTTCTTCGCGGCCGGGCCTGACGTCCGTCCCGGGGTCCAACTGAAGCCGTTTGAGAACGTGAATATCTATCCGTTCCTCGCCGAGATACTTGGTCTCAAAGCGCCTGTTGTTGATGGAACGCTTGATGTTCTGCTGCCGGCGCTAAAAACAGCGCAACACAAACCGTAACCACGCTTCCTGCGCTGGGATTTAGCCTTCGTCTGCTTCTTCAGTGTCAATCTTCGAGTTCCCTTCTCAGGGTGGGGGGTACCCCCCCCACTGCCTGCGTGTAAGTCAAATGATTGCAGTGATTTAGCGGAAGTCGATACCGCTAAAATCTTGCAGCCATTGGAGTTGCGTCCAAAATATTGTAAACATAGGGGTTAGTGGCTTAAAGGCAAAACCCCAGCCTGAGCCGGGGCTTTTTCTCTTTGTTCTATCTTTTAATTGTACCGAATTGGGTGAAACTAAATTCCACTTTTGGCGGATTTATTTTTGAAGGGGCAGGTGTCTGATTCTGAGTGGTTTCTGAGCATTCTTGGGCGGTGGATGTGGGAGTTTCCGACTTGACAAGCGAGTTTTGGGCTGTTTTTGCAGAAAAAGCTTGTAAAGGCAAGAAAGGGAAGGAGATTTCGTCCGGGTAGTGAGGGAGGGGATAGCGGGATAACAGCGGATTGTTTTCGGAGAATCACGACCGGAAAGGCGATGGCAAGAGCAGGGTCTCCGCCTCCGGCGAAGAATGACACCTCAAAGGCAAAGGCGAGAGCAAGCGCAGATTCCCCATTCGACTTCGCTCAGGGCAGGCTCTTCGGGAATGATAATCACATACAACGGCAACGGCAACGGCAAAGGCAACTGCAAAGGCAACGGCAACTGCAACTGCAACTGCAACTGCAAACTGCAACAGCAGATCCCTACGGGATGACAAACAAGAGGACAAGCAAAGGCAACTGCAAGAGCAAAGGCAATAGCAAGCGCAAAGGCAACAGCAAGCGCAGATTCCCTTCGGGAATGACAACCAGAAATACAACGGCAAAAGGCAACGGCAGCGGCAAAAGACAACTGCAACAGCGGATCCCTGCGGGATGACAAACAAAAGGACAAGCAAAGGCAATGCAACGGCAACTGCAAGCGCAGATTCCCTTCGGGAATGACAATCACAGATACAACGGCAACGGCAACGGCAACGGCAACGGCAACTGCAACGGCAACTGCGACTGCAACGGCAAAGGCAACGGCAACAGTGGATCCCTACGGGATGACAACCAAAAGGGTAAACGCCAGGTTTTTTTCTTGCTAATACGTCGGCATCAATACTTCGGCATAGTGGGATCGATCTTGTCGGCCCAGGCGAGAATGCCGCCGGCGAGGTTGGAGACGTTGGTAAAGCCTGCCTGTTTCAGGATGAGTGCGGCTTTTTGACTGCGAGCTCCGGAGCGGCAGTGGACCACGATCTCGCGGTTCTTTTGCGCGGCTAGTTCGCCGATGCGGCGCTCGACTTCTCCAACCGGAATCTGCGGCGCGCCGAGATTCGCGATTGCGTATTCGTGAGGCTCGCGGACATCGAGGACGAAGATGTCTTCCCTGGCGTCGAGCTTGTGCTTCAGCTCTTCCACCGTGATCTGCGGGATGCCATCGACGACGGGATGATCGCCGACTGCCTTGTCGCGCGCTACCTCCAATGGACCGACCCCGGTTGGCGGTGCGATGCCGCAGAACTGGTTGTAGTCGATCAACTCGGTCAGGGTCGGGTTGACGCCGCAGACCGGGCAGTCGGGATTTTTGCGCAGCTTGAGTGTGCGGAAGGTCATGCCGAGTGCATCGACCAGGAGAAGGCGGCCGATCAACGGATCGCCGATGCCGAGAATCAGCTTGATGGTTTCGGTGGCCTGGATGACTCCGAGCAGGCCGGGCAGGATGCCGAGGACGCCGCCTTCGGCGCAGGAGGGAACCAGTCCGGGCGGCGGCGGCTCGGGATAGAGGCAGCGATAGCAGGGGCCGCCGGGTGCGCCGAAGATGCTTGCCTGACCCTCGAAGCGATAGATGGAGGCGTAGGCATTGGGCTTGCCTAACAGGACGCAGGCATCGTTGACGAGATAGCGGGTC